>DNXM01000181.1 GCA_003505905.1 Oscillospiraceae bacterium | reverse complement strand
CGTTGATAATCGGGACGCCGAGCCGAGCTTGAAGAGTAGACATCTTCAAATTCACGCTTGGCAGGTTTTCTGTCGTTTGTACCCATTCTATCTTTCCCTTTTAACCGTTAACTGTTTTCCTCTGCAGATTCACTTGTCTGCGCGGAAGCTTCTTCGGGCTGTTCGGACGGCTGACCGTCCGCCTCTTCCTCTTCCTGCGCTTCCTCGCTCTCACGCTCTGCGGTGGTCACCGTTACAAGCTTGTCACCCTCGTTCACACGCATGATGCGAACGCCCTTGGAGGTTCTTGAGCAGGTGTTGATTGTATCGGCAGGCATACGGATAATGATTCCGCCGGAGGAAATCAAAATAATGTCTTCTTCTTCCTTGACCGTAATCAGTGCGGCCACATCCCCGTACTTTTCGGTCTTGTAGTTGATAACACCCTTGCCGCCACGGGATTGCAAACGGTATTCCGCCTTTTCACTGCGGCGACCGTAGCCCGTTTCAGTGACGGTCAAGACAACGGAATCGTCCTTGAGCACATCAAAGCCGACAACCTCGTCACCCTCACGCAAGTCAATGGCTTTAACGCCACGGGCGGTACGACCGATGGCTCTTGCATCGGTTTCGCTGAACATAATCGAAAGACCCTTGCGGGTACCGACCAGCAAATCATCTTCGCCGTTGGTCAGCTTCACCCACGCCAAAGCGTCGTCTTCGTCAAGTGTAATGGCAATCACGCCGTTCTTGCGGATGTTCTTGTATGCGTCAAGCAAGGTGCGCTTGATGATGCCGTTGCGGGTCACCATGCACAGATATTCGCCGTTGGCTTCCTCGGGAACACGAAGCATGGCGGAAATCTTCTCATCCGCATCCAGCGGAAGAATGTTGACCGCATTCATGCCCTTGCCGGTGCGGGAGCTTTCGGGAATTTCATAACCCTTGAGCTTATAGGCACGACCGTAATCGGTGAAGAACATGATATAGTCATGCGTTGAGCAGGTAAACATCGTCTTCACGGTGTCCTCCTCACGGCGTGTCATGCCCATAATGCCACGACCGCCTCTACGCTGGGAGCGATAGGTGTCGGTCGGCATACGCTTGAGGTAACCGCACTCGGTGAGCGTGAAGACACATTCCTCTTCGGGAATCAAATCTTCAATGTCAACCTCACCGCTGACATTGCAAATCTCCGTGCGGCGGTCATCGCCGTATTTGTCGGCAAGCACCGTAGCCTCGTCCTTGACGATTTGCTTCACCCTTGCTTCGCTGGCAAGAATGTCGGTGTACTCGGCAATTTTGGCTTTGAGCTGTGCCATTTCATCAAGCAGCTTTTGACGCTCCATACCGGTCAACTGACCCAAACGCATTTCAACAATCTTCTGCGCCTGGATTTCGTCAAAACCGAAGCGTTCCATCAAACGCTGTTTACCGGTGGACTGGTCGGGCGAAGAACGAAGAATGTTGATAACCTCGTCAATAAAATCAAGGGCAAGTATGTAGCCCTCTAAAATGTGCGCACGCTCCTGCGCCTTGCGCAAATTATATTGCGTGCGGCGTGTAATAACCTCACATTGGAATGCGATGTAGTTTTCGAGCATTTCTTTGAGCGAAAGAATGCGCGGTACACCGTCGACCAAAGCGAGCATAATCACACCGAAGGAGGATTGCAGCTGGGTGTAATTGAACAGCTGATTGAGCACAACCTGCGGGTTGGCATCTCGCTTCAAATCAATGACGATGTGCATTCCTTCAATCGCCGAATAGTCGTTGATATCGGAAATACCCTCAATGCGCTTGTCCTTCACCAAGTCGGCAATGCTTTCAATCAGCCTTGCCTTGTTGACCATATACGGAATTTCCGTAATGTTGATGGAGAAGCGACCGGGCTTGTCCTCTTTAATTTCCGTCTTGGCACGGACAACAATCTTGCCTCGACCCGTTGCATAGGCGGCACGAATGCCGGCACGCCCCATGATAACGCCTGCGGTCGGAAAGTCGGGCCCTTTGATATGCTCCATCAATTCGGCAAGCTCCGCATCCGGGTTGTCGATTAAGAAGCACATACCGTCAATAACCTCACGCAGGTTGTGCGGCGGAATGTTCGTTGCCATACCGACGGCAATACCCGTTGAGCCGTTGATTAAAAGGTTCGGGATTCTCGACGGAAGAACAACCGGCTCCTTGAGGCGGTCATCGTAGTTCGGAACAAAATCAACGGTTTCCTTGTCGATATCGGCAAGCATTTCCATGGAAACCTTGCTCATTCTTGACTCGGTATAACGGTAGGCGGCAGGCGGATCACCGTCAATCGAACCGAAGTTGCCGTGACCGTCTACCAACATATATCGCATGGAAAAGCTCTGCGCCAAACGAACCATGGCATCGTAAACCGATGCGTCACCGTGCGGATGGTAACTACCGAGCACCTGACCGACGGTGTCGGCGCACTTGCGGTACGGCTCGTTCGGATAGAGCGATTTTTCATACATGGTGTAGAGAATTCTTCTGTGAACCGGCTTCAAACCGTCACGGACATCGGGCAAGGCACGAGCCGTGATAACCGACATGGAGTAATCCAGGAAAGATTTGCGCATCTTTCCGCTCAACTCCACATCAATGATTTTTTGGTTTGCGACCGATTGTTCATCAAAACCCATTTTTTTCACCCTATCTGCAATTGAATTTTCTCAATCACAGATATTCCTTTTTTCAGATTTTGCCGATTGAGCGGATAATCAGTCAACCGGGAAGAATGCCTTGTGAACGGCACTAACCGCACGGTCGGCATATTCAAGGTCAATCAAAACCGAAATCTTAATTTCGCTTGTGGAAATCATCTGAATGTTGATGTCGTTTTCAAACAAAGCCTCGAACATCTTGGATGCGGTGCCGGGATGTGTTTCCATACCTGCGCCGACAACGGAGATTTTTGCAACATTGGTGTCGCAGATAATATCAAGGTCTGCCAAGCACTCAATGGATTCCTTCAGCGTCTTCACAGCTGCCTCGCCGTTGGACTTGCTGACGGTGAAGATAATGTCCTTTGTGTTGTTTCTGCCGACGGACTGAAGAATGATATCCACATTCATATTCTTTGCGGCAAGCTTTGAGAAAACCTTGAATGCGATGCCGGGAATATCCGGAACACCGATAATTGAAATACGGGCTACGTCGGTATCCTTCGTAACACCTCTGACTAACATTTTTTCCATTTTTGCTACCTCCTTAACAATTGTGCCGGGAACTCTTTTTAAGCTGGAAAGCACTTCCACCTCAACATTGTATTTCTTGGCCATTTCCACAGAGCGGTTGTTCAAAACCTGTGCGCCCAAGGTAGCCAATTCGAGCATTTCGTCATAAGTAATTTCAGCAAGTTTTTTTGCGCCCTCGACCTTTCTCGGGTCTGCGGTGTAGACGCCTTCGACATCGGTGAAAATCTGGCAGCGGTCGGCGTGAAGAGCGGCGGCGATTGCCACAGCGCTTGTGTCGGAGCCGCCACGGCCGAGCGTGGTAATATCGTCAAAGCCGTTCAAGCCCTGGAAGCCTGCCACGATGACGATGTTCTTCTTGCCGATTTCGGCTTTCAGGCGTTCGGGCTTCACGGTCTTGATGCGAGCCGAGCCGTAAACATTGTCGGTGCGGAAGCCTGCCTGCCAGCCGAGAAGCGAAATAACGGGATAACCCATGGATTCAATCGCCATAGCGAGCAATGCGCTGGACATCTGCTCGCCTGCGCTCAGCAGCGAATCCATTTCACGCTTGGAAGCCTTCGGATTGATTTCCGCTGCTTTTTCAATCAAATCATCGGTGGTGTCACCCTGTGCCGATACGACAACCACAACATCGTTGCCTGCTTTATAGGTATCGGTGATGATGGATGCCACATTGCGCACACGCTCTGCATTCGCAACGGAGCTGCCGCCGAATTTCTGTACGATAAGTGCCATATTTTGATAACCTCCTGTTTTGGGGATAACCTGTGTAATAATCTATTCGGTCAATCAATAATCCGTTACACGAATCATGCTGCCGATAGTCAAGCCGGAAACTGCGGCTTTTTCGTCAAATTCACGCTGGGTCATCATCGGGGTGATGAAGCCGATTTCATCCGCCGGTGCGTCCTCAACGGTGAGCTTTTCAACATTGCCGAAATGCTGCTGCGCCGCCTTCCATGCCTGAGCCGCATCGCAGCCGGTCACACGCACAAAGAACGGATATTTGATATCACGGTAGCTGACCACATAGTTGGAAATGCAGTTGCCCCAGCCGAAATGCTTGCGGCGCT
This sequence comes from Oscillospiraceae bacterium, assembly GCA_003505905.1. Taxonomy (GTDB): domain Bacteria; phylum Bacillota; class Clostridia; order Oscillospirales; family Acutalibacteraceae; genus UBA8612. Next base: position 457 of record DNXM01000181.1, on the reverse strand, counting down.
CAACGTGCTTGGCGCAGTCAATCACATCCGCCACAACGGCACTTGCCGTGGGCAATTTACCTGCGCCTCTGCCGTAGAACACAACATCGCCGATGGCGTCGCCACGAACCAAAATGGCATTGAACACATCATCAACACCGGCAAGCTGGCTGTGGGACTGAATGAAAGCAGGGGTAACCACGGCGCTGATTTTTCCGTCACCGTAGCGGGTGGCACGGCCGATGAGCTTAATTACGCCGCCCCAAGCCTGTGCATATTTCACATCGGCAAGGGTGATTTTCGTGATGCCCTCGGTGTAAACCTCGTTGGGGTAAACATGGTTGCCGAAGCAAAGCGAAGCCAAAATGCAAATTTTGCGGCAGGCATCGGTGCCCTCGACATCGGCGGCAGGGTTGCGCTCGGCATAGCCAAGCTCCTGCGCCAAAGCCAAAGCATCTTCAAAGCTCATGGCGTCGTG
>DNXM01000146.1 GCA_003505905.1 Oscillospiraceae bacterium | reverse complement strand
GAACATAACCGCATACGGGGCAAACATACTTTTTCATAGTGATTTTCTCCTTGTAATAAATAATTTATTTCTCTGTTTCAGCAGCTTGACACTGCGGACATAAGCCGTAAAATGTGATGTGGTGCGTGCGAATTCGCCCCTCAAAATTTTGACGAAAGTCATCGTCTAAATCCGGAACGGGTTCGTGCTCCAAGTCAATTAACCTCCCACAGCGGTCGCACAAAAGGTGATAGTGCCGGTGCACATTGCCGTCAAAACGGTCACTGCTGCCGCAATGGAATTTTTGCACGGTGCCGTTTTCGGCGAGCAGAGCAAGATTGCGATAAAGTGTGCCCAAGCTCAAATTCGGCATATTCACTTTCAAATCGGCATACAGCTCCTCAGCTGTCGGATGGTCGCAACGGGAACACAAATTTTCAAGAATTTTATCACGCTGTTTGCTGTGTCTGGTTGTCATATTGTCAAATCAGATACATCTTTTGCACAAACAATGGTCTTTCTTTTGCGCTCGGTATCCTGCCTTTCTGCGGATTTTGAAAGCAATATCGAGAATCATTACTGTTATTATAACGGCTTTTTCTGCATTTGTCAACAAAAAACTGCCGAAAGCGCAAAACTTTCGGCAGCAATCCTGCATTTATTCGGAACGATAGCCTTTTTTGATGAGAAGGTTTTTGATGCGGTCGGCAGGGTCAAGCAAATGGCTGACGGACATATCGTGGTTGAGAGTGTCGATGATGTAGGAAATGTACTTGGACATATCCACTTCCGTGTACCATTTTCTGGAAAGAAGCTCGGGGGTGCGATAGATGAGGTTGGTGGTGAACACATGGTCAATCATGCCCTTTTCGTATGCCTCGTCAAAGGTGTCAAGACCGTTGCAGAACAAGCCGAAGCTGCTGCAAATAAAGATGCGGTTAGCGTTCAAATCCTTGAGCTTGCCCGCAACCTCAATCATGGACTCACCCGAAGAAATCATATCGTCAACAATAATAACATCCTTACCCTCAACATTCGTGCCGAGAAACTCGTGCGCAATGATTGGATTGCGTCCGTTGACAATGCGGGAATAATCACGGCGCTTGTAGAACATACCAAGCTCAACCTCAAGCACGGTGGAGTAGTAAATACAGCGTCCCATGCCGCCTTCGTCGGGGGAAATCACCATCAAGTGGTCTTTATCAAAGTGAAGGTCTTCGATGGTACGGGTGAGAGCTTTAATCATTTGGTAAACCGGCTGAACGCTTTCAAAACCGCTGAGCGGAATGGCATTTTGCACTCTGGGGTCATGCGCATCAAAGGTGATGATGTTATCCACACCCATGTCACGGCAAAGCTCCTGCAGCATATTGGCGCAGTCGAGCGATTCTCTCGAAGAACGCTTGTGCTGTCTGCCCTCGTACAGCATCGGCATAATGACCGTGATGCGTCTTGCCTTGCCGCCCACGGCGCTGATTGCACGCTTGAGGTTGGCGAAGTGCTCGTCCGGGCTCATGGGAACATCCATGCCGTACATTTCATAAGTAACACCGTAGTTGAAGCAGTCGCAAACGATGAAGATATCGTAGCCGCGAACCGTTTCACGGATGGTGGCTTTGCCTTCACCTGTACCGAATCGGGGGAAACGCACATCAATCAGGTAGGAGGAGCGCTCATAACCCAAAAAAGAAAGAGAATCCTTGTGCTCGTCCAAGCGTTCCGATCTCCAAGCAGTCAAGTACCAGTCAATTTTTTTTGCAAGGTCTTCACAGCCGGGCAAAGCAATAATGCCGAGCTGGGCATGAGGAATGGTTTGAAAATTTGCATCAAATCCTGCCATCGTTTTTACCGTTCTCCGTTTCTTTATTATTCGGATAAACCGATATGACTATTTTACCGAAGAAATTGGGATTTGTAAACAGGATTAGCAGATTTTCGACACCAAATAATTTTGGTAAATTTTGCAAGGTTTTAGTGAAAATAACAAGAAAATGCGAATTCAGCGATAACTGCGGTCAATTGTGATAACGGAAAAATAATTTTCTTTTCGTTCGGATAGCTTTTGATTGATTTGTTCGAGCAGCTCATGGTCGTTGATTTTCAGTGAAAACGGTACGACAACATCAAAAATCAAATTGGTGTGGTGCGGTCCCGAAACCATGCGAAAATCGTGCAGAGAGAGGTTGGGGTCGATTTCGGCGATGATTTCCTCTGCCAACTGTTTGGCCTCGGTTACCTTTTCATCGTCAGTCACAATCGGGTCCATGTGCAGGGTAATATTCAGCCCCAAATCCGTGTGAATGTCACGCTCAATCACATCCATTAAGTCGTGGCTTTCCATGATATCGGTGCTTGCCGAAACCTCGGCGTGGGCGCTGATAAAGCAACGGTTCGGACCGTAATCGTGAACAATTAGGTCGTGCACCCCGAGAATACCCTCATACGACATGATTTTGTCTTCAATCGTTTTCACAAATTCTTCCGTCGGCGGTTGACCGAGCAGGGGAGCCAGCGTATCACGAAACACGCTGAAGCCCGCAAAAAAGACAAATCCCGCAACGACAATGCCGAAAATTCCGTCAAACGGAAGCGAAAAACGGCGGGAAAGGAAGAGCGCAAGAATGGTGAAGGAGGTGGCAGCAACATCGCTGAGGCTGTCCATTACAACGGCGTTGATTGTGCCGGAATGGATGCGCTTGCCGATGGCACGGTTGAAGAACGCAAGCCAAACCTTTCCGCCGATGGAAATCAGCAGAACAAGCACCGATGCCCAAGAAAATTCAGGCGTTTCGGGGTGAATGATTTTTTCAACGGAGCTTTTGATTAGTTCAAAGCCCATAAACATAATCACAACAGAAACGCCCATGCCTGCCAAATATTCAATGCGCCCGTGGCCGTAGGGATGTTCTTCATCCGCAGGCTTTGAGGACATTCGGAAGCCGAGAACGGAAATGCAGGAATTGCCCGCATCGGACAAATTGTTCAGTGCATCGGCGGTGATGGAGATGCTGTTGGAGAGTGTGCCGATAAGCAGTTTTACGCCCGACAAAATTAAATTGAGGATGATACCGACAATGCCGCTGAGAATGCCGTATCGGGCACGCACCTTGACATTGCCCGTATCCCGATAATCCTTGATAAACAGACGAATTAAAATCTGTGACATGATGTGTCACTCACTTTCCTTTTCGATTGAACTACATCATATCTTTTCGCAACGCCTTCGTCAAGAGAAATCCGCAATTTTAGTGCACAAAAAGTTTTTTTAGCATTTCTTTTTCTCTGCTGTTAAAATAGCCCAATCCGAGGGTGACTGCAACAAAAACAGCCGATGCAATCACAACGAGCAGAAACAGCTGTGTTTTGCCGGTCAGCGCATCCATTCCGAAAAACAGCTTTCCGCATTGAACCGCCGCCATGCTTCCGACAGAAGCCAAGAGCGGCTTGCCTAAATCGGCAAACCAACGCACCCGAACGGTGCAGGCGGTGGTCAACCGATGAAAGCTGAAGGAAAAGTTCATAATCTCACTCAAAAACATAATGACAAGATAGCCTTTGACGGCGTATTTCGGCAACAATATGTACACAAGAAGCACACACAGCGAGGAATCAATAATGTTGTAACGCATGGAGGCGAACTGCTCGTTTAAGCCCTTGAGCATACCGTCCACCATCGTGTCCAAATACATTACGGGCATGAGCAGACTGAGCAGCCGAATGAAAAAAGACGGGGAAGAATCCGAATAAACGCAGCGAGAAACATCGTCGGAAAAAAAGAACAGAAAGCAAGCACAGCCGAGCGAGAAAAGAACGGTCAACCGCAGGCACAGGCACACGGTGAAATCAATTTGCTCCTGCTTTCCTTTATTGCGGCGGTCGGCTAATTCCGGAATCAATAATCCCGACAGTGCTTGCAGCACGGCGGCAGGATAGAGGATAATCGGCAGTGCCATGCCGTGAATTTCACCGTATAAATCCATTGCCTGTTCGGTGCTTTGCCCGGATTTGCGAAAGCCGATTGGGATGAGCAGATGCTCGACGGTCAGCAAAACCGAACGCATTCCCGACCCGATTGCATCGGGCAAGGCAATCGGCAGGAGTGACTTTAACCCGAAGTTTCCTTTTTCCAAGCCCTTGAATTTTCGGCGATCCAGTCGGCAAACCGACAGAGAAAGCGTGCAGGAAACGCATTCGCTCAAGCTCATGCCGAAGCTGATGCACGCACAAGCCTGACTGATGTTGCCCTCACGCAGGCGACGCAGTGCAAAAACGGTGGCAACAACCTTCGTCAATTGTTCAAGCAACTGAATACCGGCATATTTCAACAGCGTTTTGCGTGCGGTGAAATAACCGTTGAGTGCGGCGGAAACGGCGACGAACGGCAAACTGACCGACAAAATGCGGAGCGCTTCAACGGCTGTTTCCTGTGCAATCCAATGTTCGGCGATAAACCCCGAGGTGTAGTATAATCCGAGCGCTGCGGCACAGCCGGTGACGACTCCGTAGCGGATACAGGTCAGCACCGAGGAAGATGGGTCGGCTTTGCTGTTCCCCAACGCATCGGTGACCAATCGGGTTGCACCAAGGCGAATTCCCGCCACGGCAAAGGTGACGGTTAACCCGTAAACCGCCATAATCAGCTCAAACAACCCGATTCCCGCCGCACCGATTCGGTTGGTTAGGTAAACATTAAACGCAACACCGACGGTTCGCATCAAAAAGCCGGAGCCGGTGAGAATGATGGTGTTAAACATCAGCAGTTTTGCGTTTCGCATGGTCGATTTTCCTCCGTTAATTCGGCGTTTTCGTAAGAAAATCTTATGCTTTTCGATTTTGTAAAATGCTTGCAATTCGATACTTATTTTGTTATGATATAGACAATTGCATCGAAGGAGGATTGAACTGTGAAGCTTGATATTACGAAGGAGTTTATCATCGACAAAAATTGTCCGACACCGTCATGCCATGCGTCAACCGTTTTGGCGTTGAAGGACGGTGCAATCGGTGCGGCTTGGTTCGGCGGCACGGGTGAGGGCAAGGACGATGTGGATATTTGGTTTGCACGCCGTGCTTTGGGTAAATGGTCAAAGCCGATTTGCATTTCCGCCGACAAAGAAGTTCCGCATTGGAACCCGGTTCTGTTTCAAAAGGACGAGGATACGGTGGTTTTGTTTTTCAAAGTCGGCAAAAAAATTGCATTTTGGCAAACCTATTTTGTTGAGTCAAATGACTGCGGCTTGACTTGGTCTGCTCCGCAGGAGCTTGTTCCGGGCGACACAACGGGTGGCAGAGGTCCCGTGAAAAACAAGGCAATTCGCCTGTCAAACGGTCGCATTTTGGCGCCGTCCTCCACCGAGCAGGATCATGATTGGCGTTGCTTCATCGACTATTCCGATGACGATTTGAAATCGTGGAACCGCACCGATTTTGTGGAGCGTCCGACCCGTTATCGTAAAACGGTCGGCATGATCCAGCCTTCTCTTTGGGAATCCGAACCGGGGAAGGTGCATATGCTTGTGCGCAGTGACCGGTGCTTTATTTACCGTGCGGATTCCGAGGATTACGGCTCAACCTGGTCACCTGCCTACAAAACGGGTCTTTTCAACAACAACAGCGGTTTGGATGTTGTTCGCACGCAGGACGGAAGACTGTTTTTGGTCAGCAACCCCGTTCGCAAGAATTGGGGTGAGCGCACACCGCTGACGGTGGTGTGCTCCGAGGATAACGGTTTGACCTGGGATATGGGTGCGGTGCTGGAAAGTATGCCGGGTGAGTATTCGTATCCAGCAATCGTCAGCAACGGAAAGGAATTGCTCATCACTTACACATGGAATCGCAAAAAAATCTGCTTTGCTAAAATCAAGGCTTCGGACTGAACAAAAAGGAGGATGAATTGTGAAAATTGACACCTATTCGTTCACGCTGCCGTCCGAATTAAAGGGAACCGAAATTGTCGGCAAGGTTTATACGCCGATGGTGCGTGCCAACGCAAAGGCGGTTTTTCAAATTGCCCACGGCATGGCAGAACACATTGAACGCTATGATGAGTTTTGTGCATTTTTGGCTTCCAACGGTTATGCGGTTTACATTCATGACCATGTCGGTCACGGAAAATCCGTCAAGGAGGATACGGAGCTTGGCTTTTTCGGCTTGGAGAAGGGCTGGCGTACGCTGATTGACGACTGCCTTTCCGTGAACCGGTTGGCGGCAAGCGAATTTCCCGGGAAACCGATGATTTTCTTCGGTCACAGTATGGGTTCTTTCGTTGCCCGTGCCTACACGATGCTTCACAGCGGAAATCTTTCGGGCGCCATCTATTGCGGCACGAGCGGAGCAAATCCGGCGGCAGGCATTGCCATATGGTTGGCGGATGCCGTTGCTCACAGCAAGGGTTCGCATTATCACAGCGATTTTATCAATACGCTTGCGTTTGGCGCATACAACAAAAAGATTAAGCCTG
>DNXM01000136.1:19626-19781 GCA_003505905.1 Oscillospiraceae bacterium | reverse complement strand
ACCGAGGACTATTTGAAAAACAACCACGCAAAGCCGTTCTATTTTTGTGAATATGTCTGCGACAATTCAACGGGCAACATTTTTGCGCATTGCCGTTTGGCAGATCAATATGATAATCTGTTCGGCTTGTGCATTTGGGAAATGAACGACCACGC
>DNXM01000136.1:11537-19553 GCA_003505905.1 Oscillospiraceae bacterium | reverse complement strand
GACTTGTGTTCCCCGACCGCACCCCGAAACCCGGCTATTACGACATGAAGCGAGCCTATCAGCCGTTTACGGTGACGCTTGCCGACGGTGTGCTGACGGTGTTTAACAAGCGCTATTTTACAACGCTTAACGATATGAAGATGGTGTGGAGCGTCACGCAAAACGGCAAAGAAATCGTCAGCGGCGAAACCTCTCCGTTGTCTGTTGAGCCGAGAGAATGCACCGAGTACGACTTGGAGCTTGATTTGCCCGAGCTGTATGGCGAATGCTATTTGACCGTTCGTATGGTGCAGGTGGTTTCCACGCCTTGGGCACAGTCCGGCTATGAAATCGGCTTTGAGCAGTTCAAGCTCGATTCCTTACCGATGGAAAAGCGACCGAAGCCTCTTACGGCAGTCGGTGTGCGTGATTCCCGCCGTGTTCTTGCGTTGGAAGGCAACGGTACGGTTTATCTCTTTGACAAGTCTTACGGCAAGCTGACAGGTATGCTGGTGAACGGAAAGAACTTATTTGCCGCACCGATGGAAATTCAGCTTTGGATGGCGCATCCCCGCAACTTGATTGAGTCGATTGCCGAACAACGAAAAATCGGCTCGATGCACAAGATTCGGCAAAAGACCTATTCGTTTGATTACGAGCGTGTTGGCAACGATGTGAAGGTGACGGCGAAGGTGGCGTTGGGAGGTGCCCGTGTGGTGCCCGTTATCAAGGGCGAAATCACCTGGCTTGTCTGTACGGATGGTTCGGTTCGGGTTTCCTTTATCGGCGAAAAGAATAAGCTGGCGCCCTCATTACCTCGCTTTGGCTTTGTTGTTCCGTTGGTGTCGGGCTTTGAAAACATGGAATATTTCGGCTTGGGTCCGAACGAGTCGTATTTAGACCGCCGTGAGGCTTCTCGGATGGCTCATTTTGAAACCAAGGTGAAAGACAATTTTGTTCATTATGTCAATCCCCGTGAAAACTCCGCTCATGCCTCGACCTTGTTTGGTGCGGTGAAAGACCGCAACGGCGGCGGCTTGATGGTGAGTGCCTGCGAAGAACGAGGCATTTTGTTCAATGCATCGCATTATTCAACCGAAATGCTGGAAAACACGATGCACGATGATGAGCTTGTGCCGAGCGAAAACACATTTGTGACGGTGGATGCCTATATTGAGCCGTTCGGCGGTCACGGCATCTACGATGAATCAGAGCCGTCCCGTGTCTGGAACGAAAACGAAATTTCCTTCTCGTTCCGTATGCAGACCGTCAGCGACGAAGACGATTTGTTTGAATTGGTGTAAATCATAACAAAAGCGGAGAATACCGAATCGCTCGGTACTCTCCGCTGATTTTTTATGCTTATTGGTTGTTGATGATATGTACATCCATTTGATTGAACGGAATGTGAAGCCCTTCTTTGTCAAAGGCAAGCTTGACACGCTCCTGCATATCGTAGAATGTCGGCCAATATTCCTCGCTCTTGCACCAAACAAAGGTGTCCAAAATCACAGCACTGTCCGAATGGTCGCTCACGGCGATAATCGGCTTCGGGTCGGCGAGCGTGTAGGGGCAGGCGTCCACCTGCTCGGCAAGCACTTTTTTGGCAAGCGCAATGTCATCTTCATAGGCAATGCTGAATTTCAAGTCGATGCGACGCTTGCTCTGTGCGGTGTAGTTGACGATGCTTTTTGAGGTTACATGAGAGTTGGGCAGAATCACACGCTTGTTGTCAAGTGTGAGCAGGGTCGTGTTCATGAAGTGGATTTCTTCCACCTTGCCGGTCGTACCGTCAATTTCAATGAAATCGCCCTTGCGGAACGGCTTGTTAAACAGAATTTCAATGCCGCTTGCAAACTGTGAAATGCTGCTCTGTAAGCCAAGGCCTGCCGTGATACCGGCGGCACCCAAGGCGGCAATAAACGAGTTGATGTTGACGCCGACTGCGGAGAGGGCAAACAGCACAAAGACAATGCGGAACGAAATAACCAACATTCGACACAAAAAGTAATGCACGGTTTCGTCAACATGGCGACCGACCATGATTTTTTTCAAAAGCTTGCCTGCAAATTTGCTGACGAAAAATCCGGCGACCAGAATTGCCACCGCAACAATGATTTTCGGAAGCAGGTTGAAAATCTGTTCGGGCAGGGTCTGAGTCAGCCATTTGGTGAAAGCGGAAACATCTTCCATCGTTTCCTGCGACGGAAGCAATTCGTTATTGATTTCAAGAAAATGAATCATCATGTCCTCCTCGGGAAAGAAGGCTGCACAGCCAAAGACCGTGCAGCCGAAAAATAATTATTTCAATTTGAATGCGGTTACGGGAATGATTCTGCTGTCGGTTTCGACATAGGAGATTTCAACCGAACTGCCGACACCCGCAATAACGACATTTTCAAACTTTGCGGCGCTTACAGAATAGTAGGTGTCGGTGTCAAGCTTGAGGTAGTACATACTGTTGCCGCCGATAACCGCCGTTTTCACCGCTGTAACGGTGCCGCTGACGACCTTGGCTTGAGCGGAGGTGCTCGGCGTGTCGGGCGTTTGCGTCACAACCGCATCGGGGTTAATGTTGGTATTGATGCCGGCGGACTTGAGCAGAGCGGTGTAGCTTTCCAAACAGGAGTCAATTGAAGTACCCGTCGTCAGCAAGGTGGTGAACTGCTTGACATTGACCATCGCATACTGCTGAACAATCTGCGTATCGTCCTTCAAAGCCATGAAGTAGGTCGGCTCATCGCCGATGTTCAAAAGCAACGGGAAGGTTGCGGTGTACTTGTATTGCTGTACCTTACCTTCGGCGGCATTTTGTGCAGCGTTTTCGGTTGCACCGCTGACACGGTAATACTTGGCTTCCTTCGTGCGCTGGTTAATCAGCGTGAAGCCCGTGATGGAGTTATCGCTTGCGTTGACGGAGGTGATGCCGGTGTACATATAAACGTCATCATTCAACGCAATATAGTTGTAGCCGGAGGTGGTAATCATAACATTCTTCTGACCCAAAACGGCGTTCCAGAAGCCGCCTGCGTACTTGCCGTGGTAGTTATACTGTTCAACCAACAAGTCGGAAGCGTAAACACGGTCAATCCACTGAAGAGAAGCATCAGTGCGGAGCTGTTCAACGGTGTAATCGCTGCACTTACCCGTGGTCGGGTCGACTAAGATAGCGCCTTTAACATCCGTGCCTCCGAATAACCCGATGGTTTTGTCGAGAATCGGGCAAATCCAATATGCCTTGCCGCTTTCGTCTACCTCGAAAACCGCTTCACCCAACAAAGCCGTGGGGTATTGAAAACGAATCCGACGCTTGAGCAAATGGTTGAAGTGGTCGGCGTTGGAGTAGATAATGCCGCCCTCGACCTTTTTCAGCTCAACCTTTTGGGTGGTCATGTCAATAATCAAGTAGCCGGGAAGACCTGTTTTGCGGTTAGTGAACCACTTGATGATGTTGGAATACTTGAGGGTTGCAATACGAACCGGCTTTTTTTGCAGGTTAATCTGCGTATATGACGGATAAACGGTAAACTGGGAAACAAGGTTTTCGTCAACCAAGTCGCTCAACGCTTTGTCTGCCAAGGTTGCGGCGGAATCTTGGTCGAGCAGGGGAACGCTCTTGAAATCTGCTTCGGAAATGTCTTCGCTGAATGTTGCATCGTCTACTTGAATGATGTTGCTGTAGGTTTTTGCACGGAAGAACACGCTCGACACGGCGAAGCCGATTAACACAACAACAATCAGAACACCGCCGATGATAATCGGTATTCTGGATTGCTTGCGTGCATAGGGCGAGTACTCGGGCGCGGCGATGGCGCCGGAGGTGATGAATACCATCACGCAGTAAGCTGCCAAAACGATGCCGAAGAAAATGTACATTTCAACGGATTTGAAATTAAACGCCGGCAAATAGAAGTAGTAAGCAACGGCGGCGGCAATCAGGGTGCCCGCTATGTTGATGATGGTTTTCAGCCCTGATTTGTTCGGGGGAATGATAACGGAATTGCTCTTTGCACCGTTTCCGGTGAAGTCAACCTTAATGGGATCCATTTTTTCTCTCCTTATACTGTTGATTTTAACATTATACACGAAAGTGTCGCATATTACAAGTATTATACCGACGGAAAGTTGTTAAACATTTTCAATTTTTTTATTTTTCGCCGAAATCGGCTCACAGTGAAAAATAAAGCGTGTTTTTTTGCATGGGTAACGGAAAAACGCAAATAATGTTTACAATCTTGTTATTTTTGTTGATTTTTTTACAATAGGGTCTTATTATAATAGCCGAACTATTTTTTGATTACGGAGCGGTCATGGTCTTTTCAAGTTTGTTTTTCGTCTTTTTCTTTTTGCCCTTGAATTTAGGGATATACTACTGCCGTAAAAGCACGCCGACACGCAATGCGGTGATGCTTGTTTTTTCGCTCGTTTTTTACGCTTGGGGCGAACCGAAATATGTTCTGCTCCTTGTTGCCATGGCACTGTGCGATTGGTTATTTGCCAAGCGAATTGAACAAAACCGAAACAATCCGAAGAGAATGCGTCTTGCCTTGCTATGTGCTTGTGTTGTCAGCCTCGGCTTGCTCGGTGTGTTCAAGTACGGTATGTTTGTGCAGGAAAATTTTCAGCGTCTTTTCGGTGCGGCAAATGAAATCACGCCTATTGAGCTGCCCATCGGTATTTCGTTTTACACCTTCCAGCTTTTGACCTATGTGGTGGATGTTTACCGTGGCGATGTGCGAGCGGAGAACAATTTCGCCTATGTTTTGCTGTATGCCAGCTTGTTCCACCAATGCGTGGCAGGTCCCATCGTCCGCTATCAAGACATTGCTTCTCAAATTACCTCTCGCCGTGTGTCGGCAGGCAATATGGCGGACGGTATCACCCGTTTTACGGTCGGCTTGGGCAAAAAAGCGTTGCTTGCCAACAGCTGCGGCGCGTTGGCGGATAAGCTCTTGCTGTCGGATGCGGCGGCAGGGGACTTTTCGCAGCTTGCGCAGAATCTTCAAATTTTATCAACCCGTCCGGCAGCGGCGCTGTGGCTCGGCATGGCGTTTTACACCTTGCAGATTTATCTTGACTTTTCCGCTTATTCCGATATGGCAATCGGCATGGGGTTGATGACAGGCTTCCGTTATCGGGAGAACTTCGACTACCCCTATGTGTCCCGTTCGGTGACGGAGTTTTGGCGCCGTTGGCATATTTCGCTTGGTTCGTTCTTTCGGGATTATGTCTACATTCCCTTGGGCGGAAACCGCAAGGGAAAGGTACGCACCGTGCTGAATTTGCTGATTGTTTGGGCGCTGACGGGTTTGTGGCACGGCGCAAGCTGGAATTTTGTGTTGTGGGGCTTGTATTATTTTGTGTTCCTGGTTTTGGAAAAGTTTTTGCTCAAAAAGCGCATTTCATCCCGCCCGATTTTGTCAAGAGTCTTTACCATGACGGTTGTGTTTTTTGGTTGGGTGCTGTTCAAATTCGACCGTATGCCCCTGGTTGGTGCGGTGCTCAAAGGAATGTTTTGTGCCAATGCCAATCCATTCACAAGCTACGAAACAGGCTTGGTTTTCAAAAGCCATATTTTCCTGCTGTTGGCGGCTGTTGTTGCCTGCACTCCCGTTGCCAAGCTTGTCAAAGCAATTGTCTACGCACTATCACGCAAGGGCAAGGCAGGACGCATGGCGTCAACCGTTTTGCAATGCGCCTATCCGTGTTTGATGCTGGTGCTTTCCACTGCTTCGCTGGTCGGCAACAGCTACAATCCGTTCCTCTATTTTCAATTTTAATAAATCATCAGAAAGGGAAACGCTTTTTAAATGCCGTTTCGGATTGAACTATGAGCAGAAACATTCAACACTATACCCCGGGACCGAAGGTTCATGCCGCACCGCAAAAAAAGGCAAGTCGAAAGCCGATTATCATCAGCTTTTTTGTTGTGCTGTTTCTCGGTGCAGCGGTTGCACTTTATTTGCCCTTGCGTCCGCAATATTCGGAATCGGAAAAGCGAGAGCTGACCAAGTTCCCGAAGTTTTCGTTTTCGGCTTTGGCAGACGGAAGCTATTTTAACGGCATCAGCACTTGGTATGCCGATACATTTCCGTGGCGTGAAATGCTTTTGAATGCCGACAGTAAGATTAAATCGTTTTACGGTATCGGTGATACGGTGAGCGAGCTGCCGAATCTGCCTGCCGATGAAATCCCCGATGTGAAGGATGTTACGGTCGCTCCGACAAAGCCGAACACACAAACCACCGTTCCGACAACGGAAGATGAAGCGGTGGACGATTCGCTCATTCAAAAGCTCGGCTCGGTTTTGATTGTGGATGATTCCGGTTATGAGTATTACAACTTCAACCGATCCGTTGCCGACCGTTATGTTGTCATGGTCAGTAAGAATGCCGATTCCCTTAAGGGAACGGCTCGTGTGTTCGATATTGTTGTGCCGACGAGCACGGATATTACGCTGTCCGACCAAGTGCGCAAGGGGATTAACTCCAGCTCACAGAGCAGCGCCATCGACTACATTTATGCGGCGATTTCGCCGAATTGCATCAAGGTAAAAACCTTTGAAGCACTTCGTTTCCACCGTAAGGAATATGTTTATTTCCGCACAGACCATCATTGGACGGCATTGGGCGCCTATTATGCCTATCGGGAATATGCGGCGGCAGCAGGCATTCGCCCTGCGGAATTAACGGAGTTCACCGAGCGTAAGTTTGACAACTTTATCGGTGCGTTCTATAACGATTCGGACAAGAACAAAGCACTCGAAAAAAATCCCGACACGGTCTATGCCTATGAGCCGAAAGCGACCAACTCCATGGAATTCACGAATAAAGACGGAAAGGTCATCAAGTGGAACATCATCACGGATGTTTCCGAATGGAACCGAGGCTCCAAGTATAATGCCTTCATCGGCGGCGATAATCCGTACAGTCACATTACCAATCCGGGTGTGACGGACGGCTCGTCCTGTGTGGTTATCAAAGAATCGTTCGGCAATGCGTTTGTGCCGTTTTTGTTGGCAAATTACAGCGAAATTCATGTGATTGACTACCGCTATTGGAACGGGAATTTGACGCAGTTTGTAAAATCCAAAGGCATCCAAGATGTTGTTTTTCTCAACAACATTTCGGCAACCCGAAACAGCTCTTTGGTCAAAAAGATGGAAGGAATTACCTAATCATCCGGAATTGAAAAAGCACGCAGGAGAAATTTCTCTTGCGTGCTTTTTTGCGTTGTGCTTTTACTCTTTGTGCCACTTGACGCCTTGGGGCGTGTCTTCCAACACAATGCCCATGGCTTTGATTTTGTCACGGATTTCGTCCGCTTTTGCCCAATTCTTTTCTTTTCTTGCGGCAGCACGCTGTGCAATCAGCTCTTCCATTTCCTTGTCCAAATCGTCTGCTTTGCGGTCATATACCAAACCGAGCACGCCCGTCAGCTCGTCAAACATTTTTGCGGCATATTCCAGCGTCTGTTTGCTTGCATCATTTGCAACCGTGTTGATGTCACGCACCAAGGTGAACACGGCGGAAATGGCATCGGCGGTGTTCAAATCATCGTCCATTGAATCAATGAATTTTTGGCGGTGTGCCTCGGCTTTTGCTTGGAATGCCTCATCCAAAGTGCCGTCCTGTGCGTTGCCCAAAACAAAGTCCAAATTGTTGCGGCAGGTGTACAATCTTTCCAAAGAAGCCTTGCATTGCTCAATGACTTCCACGCTGTAATTGATGGGACTGCGGTACTGCGAAGAAATCATCAAATAGCGAATCGGCTCATAACCGAACTGTTCGGCAACATCACGCACGGTGAAGAAGTTGCCCAAGGACTTGGACATCTTGACATTGTCAACATTGATATAGCCGTTGTGCATCCAATAATGGGCGAACGGAGCACCGTTGCAGCATTCGCTCTGGGCAATTTCGTTTTCATGGTGCGGAAAAATCAAATCCTGACCGCCGCAGTGAATGTCGATGGTTGTGCCGAGGTAACGGCGCACCATGGCGGAGCATTCGATATGCCAGCCGGGACGACCCTGAC
>DNXM01000136.1:3880-11458 GCA_003505905.1 Oscillospiraceae bacterium | reverse complement strand
CGTGCTTGATTTCGCCGACATTGATTCTTGCGCCGGCTTCCAATTCCTCCAAGGGCTGATGGCTCAACTTTCCGTATTCGTCGAATTTTGTCGGGCTGAAATAAACATCGCCGTCCACGGCATAGGCGTATCCCTTTTCAATGAGGGTGGACACAATGCGGATGATTTCATCAATGTTTTCCGTGGCCTTCGGGTGAACGGTTGCCTCACGGATGTTCATGCCCTTGGTGTCTTTCCAAAATTCCTCAATATACTTTTCGCTGACCTGCTTGTAGGTCAGGTTCTCTTCGTTGGCACGGCGAATGATTTTGTCGTCGATATCCGTGAAATTCTGCACAAAGCGAACTTCCATGCCACGGTATTCCAAATAGCGGCGCAATGTGTCAAACACGCAAAGCGGTCTTGCGTTGCCGATGTGAATGAAGTTGTATACGGTCGGACCGCAGGCATAGATTTTGACCACATTCGGTTCAATCGTTTTCAACTCTTCTTTTGAGCGAGTGAGCGTGTTGTAGATTTTCATTTTTTTCTGTCCTCTTTCTCGTATTCTTGAATTCGTTTTTGTAATTTTTCGATTTCAATGTGCATCTTGCAAAGCTCCATGGCAATCGGGTCGGGAATGTGGATTTGATCCAAATCATCGACACGCTTTCCGTTTTGCTTGACCACCCGAGCCGGCACGCCCACGCCGGTGGAATTGGGCGGTATTTCATCCAGCACAACCGCACCGGCGGCAATATTGGAATTATCGCCGACCGAAAACGGACCGAGCACCTTTGCTCCTGCGCCGATAAGCACATTGTTGCCGATGGTCGGGTGACGCTTGCCGGTGTGGTGACCCGTACCGCCGAGCGTCACCCCTTGGTACAGCGTTACATCGTTGCCGATGACGGCGGTTTCGCCGATGACAACGCCCGTGCCGTGGTCAACAAAAAAGCGCTTGCCGATTTGTGCGGCAGGGTGGATTTCGATGCCAGTCTTTTTGGAGGAGTGCTGTGAAATCATGCGAGCTAAAAAGAACAGCTTGTGTTCATAGCACCAATGGGCACGGCGGTGGGAACGGACGGCTTTTAAGCCGGGGTACAGAAAAAGAATTTCGAGTGCCGAACGAGCCGCCGGGTCACGCTCACGCACGCAGGAAATATCTTCACGCAGTTGTTTGAAAATAGGAATCACCTCAATAAAAAAACTCCGCCACCCGATAGGTGACGGAGGCGAAAGTTTCGCGGTTCCACTCCGAATTATACTCATTTCGTCATTAACGGAACGACCCGCAGGAGCATACTAATCTTTCCGCCCCTGTGCTCACGGGTGCATTCACGCTCGCTCGAAACAGCGCACTTTCAGCCTTTGTGCGCCTCTCTGTGAGTCGGCGGTGAGCGTTACTTCTCCCGATCCTCGCATTTGCTATACAAGTCCATTATATGCAATTTACATCGTGAAGTCAATCACTTTTTTGGCTTTGCAGATATAAATACCGCCGGATACGACTGCCAAGACGGCGGTTATCCAAATCATGCCGTTGCTCACCTGTGCAAAATTCAGCTTTAAGAAACCGAATGTTTCTACCAGCTCGCCCCAAAACAGAATCATGCCGGTGAAGACCATTTGGGTGGCGGTTTTGATTTTGCCGAAAATGTTTGCGGGAATCACAACGCCCTGTGCGGCGGCAATCAACCGCATGGAGGTCACGGCGAATTCACGGGTCAAAATGAGAAAAACCGGCCAAACACCGCACAAATCCAAATGGATGAAGGCGAGCAAAGCGGCGGTTGTCAGCATTTTGTCCGCTAACGGGTCAAGTAACTGCCCGAAGGTGGTCACTTGGTTGTTTTTGCGTGCCAGCTTACCGTCGATGGCATCGGTTACCGATGCCAAAAGGAAAATCGCCGTTGCAATCAGCCAATGGTGGGGAAGATCGCAAAGCAGAAAACCAAGAAAAAACGGAGTCATAACGACCCTCGCAAGGGTTAACTTATTTGGTGTGTTCATTCTTCTGCCTCGCCGATTAAATCATATTCGTCCACTCCGAACACCTTTACCATACAGAAATCGCCTTCGTTCAAATCTGCGTGAGCGGTGAATTTGATGACAGAGTCAATGTCGGGTGCATCTCGGTAGGTGCGTCCGACATAGCTGTCGGAATATTCGTCATAGCTTTCCACAAGCACCTCAAAGGTTTGACCGATGAGCGCCTCGTGCTTTTCCAACACAATGCTGTATTGGTCGTTCATGATAATCTCTTTGCGGTCGTTTTTGGTGCGTTCGTCCAACCGGTCTTCAAAAGCTGCCGCAGGTGTGCCTTCCTCTGCCGAATAGGCGAAGCAGCCGAGGCAGTCGAATTCCGTTTCGTTGACAAATACGGCAAGCTCTTCAAATTCTTCTTCTCCCTCACCGGGGAAGCCCGTGATAAAGGTCGTGCGAAGGACAATATCGGGGATGCGTTCACGCAGCTTTTGAATCAATTCGGTTGCCTGCTCGGCGGTACAGCGGCGATTCATGCGCTTCAAAATTTTATTGCTTGCGTGCTGTAACGGCAAATCCACATAATGAAGCACCTTTTCTTCGCTTGCCATAACATCAATCAGTTCGTCCGTGAATTCGTCCGGGTAGCAGTAGAGCATACGAATCCAATGAATGCCGTCAATGGTGCAAAGCTTTTGGAGCAATTCGGGCAAGGCAAACTTGCCGTACAGGTCCTTGCCGTAAAGTGTGGTGTCTTGTGCAACAAGAATCAGCTCCTTCACGCCTTTTTCGGCGAGCTGAACGGCTTCTTCGTAAATATCGTCCATTTCACGGCTGCGGAACCGACCCCGAATTTGCGGAATGGCGCAGTAGGTACAACAGTTGTTGCAGCCCTCGGCAATTTTCAGATAGGCGTAATATTCAGGTGTCGTCAGCACACGCTCGCCGTTGAGCGGCAGCTCCTCCTTAGGCGGGAATTCCGCAACGGTTTCCCCTGCAAGCATACGGTCGCAAACGGCTGCAATATCTTTGTTGGCACCGATGCCGATAACGGCATCAACCTCGGGAATTTCTTTGCAAATTTCGTTCTGATACCGTTCGGCCAAACAGCCTGTCACAACGATTTTGCCGATTGTGCCGTCCTCTTTGAGCTGAACCATGTCCAAAATATTTTCAATGGCTTCCTTTTTTGCGTCCTCAATAAAACCGCAGGTGTTGATAATCACAACATCCACGCCGTCATAGGGGTCGGCGACCGTGTAGCCGGCGGCGTCGAGCTGTGCCAAAAGGCACTCGCCGTCAATTTGATTTTTGGGACAGCCCAGAGAAATAAAACCGACTGTTTTCATTTAATCATCCTCCTGCGAATATTCGGAATCGTAATCCTGCATGGCACTGCGCACCTGCGAATAGCTGTAGCCCAAACGCAAAAGTGCATTGAATACCTGCCGTCTGCCTTTTTCGTCCGACAATCGGTTGCGGTACTTGCCTTGCAATAACATTTTAATTTTATCACATTCGTCAAGTGTCTGTTCGCCCAAGGCTTCTTCTGCCGTTTCCCGATCAACTCCGCGGCGCAGCAATTCGTGAAAAATGCCTCTTTGGCTCATGCCCTTTCGCTGACTTAATTCGCTTGCCAGCATCGTGGCGTATCGTGCGTCATCCAGGTAGCCGAGCTGTTTCACTCGCTCCACGGCGGCGGCCGCCGCAACGGCACCGTCGGCTCGAACGAGCTTGTCGGTCAGCTCTTTTTCGCTATGCTCCCGTCGTGACAGAATGTTCAGCGCACGGTTGAAGCATCGCCTTTCCCGAATGCGTCGCTCCAAATCAAGCAAAGCGTCTTCATCAATTTCATCGCCGTCTAAATAGCCGCTCATATACCAGAAATCAGCGTCAACGGTGAACCTGTATTCACCGTCAACACTGATGTGGATTTTATCGGCTTTTCCGTTTTGCGTGGTTAAAACCATAACGCTTATACATCGTCATTGACTGCAATGTCGAGATTGGCTTTGATTTTGGTCTTTGATGCGGTCGGTGCGGCAACCGGTGCGGGAATCGGCACTTCTGCCGCAGTTGACTTTCCTTTCTTTTCCACCTGTGGAGCCTTGCTCAGCTCGGTGCGCACTTTTTCTTCAATTTCGGCGAACAGAGTCGGATTGTTGCGCAACATCTCTTTCACATTGTCACGCCCTTGACCCAAACGCTCCTCGTTGTAGGAGAACCATGCGCCGCTTTTGTTGATAATGTTGTACTGCACGGCAATGTCGAGTAACTCGCCTTCCTTGGCAATTCCTCTGCCGAACATAATGTCGAATTCCGCCGTCTTGAAGGGCGGAGCGACCTTGTTTTTGACGATTTTTACTTTGGTACGGGAACCGATGAATTCGCCGCCCGTGCCCTTTAACTGCTCCACTTTTCGCACATCAATGCGCACAGAGGAATAGTATTTCAGTGCACGACCGCCGGTGGTGACTTCGGGACTGCCATACTGAACACCGACCTTTTCACGCAGCTGATTGATGAAGATAACCACAGTATTGGATTTGCTGATGGCGCCGGTGAGCTTGCGCAGCGCCTGAGCCATCATGCGGGCCTGCAAGCCCACATGGGAATCGCCCATTTCGCCGTCGATCTCCTGCTTGGGAGTCAGGGCGGCCACGGAATCCACCACCACGATATCAATGGCGGAGCTGCGCACCAGGGCGTCTACGATCTCCAGAGCCTGCTCGCCGGTATCGGGCTGGGAAATATAAAGCTCATCAATATTCACGCCCAGCTTTTTGGCGTAATTGGGATCCAGCGCATGCTCGGCGTCCACAAAGGCAGCCGTGCCGCCGGCCTTTTGGCTTTCGGCCACGGCATGAAGGGCCACGGTGGTTTTGCCGGAGCTTTCGGGCCCATAGATCTCAATGATACGGCCCCGGGGCAGACCGCCCACACCCAAGGCCAGGTCAATATTCAGGCAGCCGGTGGAGATGACCTGAATATCCTGTCCAGCGGCGCTCTCGCCCAGCTTCATGATGCTGCCCTTGCCGAACTGCTTCTCAATATGAGCCAGGGCATTCTCCAATGCCTTTTGCTTATCGCTGCCGGAATCCACGACCTTATCCGGGATCATATTATTCTTTGCCATGTTTGCTTCTCCCTTATTTTAGTAAATTCAGTATAGCATAGTTTCCTGGGCTTGTCAAACAAATGTTCTGTAACCTTATCGGATTTCTTCCAGCAGCAGCATCAGGGCGTTCTGCACCGTGACCCGGCGGTTGCCGCTGCGGTCACGCTTCAAATGCAGCTCCTGAACCCGGCAGCCGCCCTCCCAGGCCAGGCCCACATAGACCAGGCCCACGGGCTTTTCAGCCGTGCCGCCGCCGGGGCCGGCGATGCCGGTGGTGGAAAGGCCAAAGTCGCTTCCGGCCGCCTTGCGCACATTTTCCGCCATGGCTCGGGCACATTCCTCGGATACGGCACCGTACTTTTCCAGGATCTCTCTGGGCACGCCCAGCATGTTCATCTTGGCGCTATTGGCATAGGTCACGGCGCCGGCCAGGAAAACCTCCGAGGAGCCGGGAAGATCCACAAAGGCGCTGGATAAAAGCCCGCCGGTGCAGGATTCTGCCGCCGCCACAGTCTTGCCGGCTTTTAGCAGGCGGTTCAGCACGGTATGGGGCAGATTCTTGCCCTCCGTGGAGATCAGATGGCTGCCGAAGCGCTCCCTGGCGATCTCTACCACGGGATTCAGCAGGGCCGCTGCATCCTCATTCTCGTCACAGCTGGCGGTGATGCGCAGCTGGATCTCGCCCTCGGAGAGATAAGTTGCCAGGGTAGGATTGCTTTGTTTGTGGATCAGGTCACGCATTCGGTATTCCACCTCGGACTCACCCACGCCCACGATGTGCAGCATCCGGGTGACGATTCTTCGGCCGCTGCGCTGAGCCAGAATGGGCTTGACGAAATCGGTGAATATGGGCTGCAGCTCCCGGGGTGGCCCGGGCAGAATGGCAATGATCCTGCCTTCCTGCTCCACCAGGCAGCCAGGGGCGGTGCCGTTGGGATTGGGCAGAATGACGGAGCCCTCCGGGAAATCGGCCTGCTTCAGGTTGTTGGGGGTCATGTTCTTGCCCCGTGCGGAAAAATATTCTGCCAAACGCTGCACTTCGACTTCACTGCGCACCATGGCCAGGCCGAAATATTCCGCCACGGTCTCCTTGGTCAGATCATCCTCCGTGGGCCCCAGGCCGCCGGTGGTGATGACGATGTCCGAACGGGAAAGGGAGAGCCTCAGCTGCTCCTTCAGGCGCCCCGGATTATCGCCTACCACGGTGTGATAATAAACCCCGATGCCCAGCTCATTGAGCTCCTGAGAAAGAAACTGGGCGTCGGTATTGGCAATCTGGCCCATCAAAAGCTCTGTGCCGACGGATAGAACCTCTGCTCTCATATCAAACCCCCGCAAAAATATCCCGGTGCTTCCAGCAATAGTCTGCCATGGAAACCACGGTCAGAATCACCGCTGCGGCCAAAATCACATCCGCCAGCACGCTCAGCGCCGGCATATTCAGCAAAAGCAGCGCGAAGGCAATATCCTGGAAGACGGTTTTCAGCTTGCCCCAAAGGCTGGCTGCAATGATGGCACCGCCCCGTATATAAACCTGCATCCTTACCGCTGCCACGATGAATTCCCGGACCAGCAGAATCAGACCGATCCAGATGCTCACCCGGCCCACCGCCATCAGGGGCAGAAGGGCCGCCAAAATCAGCACCTTGTCGGCAATGGGATCCATGATCTTGCCAAAGCTGGAAACCTGGTGGTTTTTTCGGGACAGATAGCCATCCAGCGCATCCGTGACGCAGGCGGCAATGAAGAGGATACCGGCAATGGCACCGTGGCCCGAAAAGGATAACTGAGCAAAAAGCATGATGACAGGGGCGGCGATCACCCGGGAAAGGGTCAATTTGTTGGGTAAGGTCATCCTTCAATCACTCCAATCAGGTCATAAGCGTCGTTATCGGTGATATTGGCCCAGACAAAGGTGCCCGGCTGGATGCCCTTGGGGCCGATGAGCTGGGTTTCGCCGTCAATGTCCGGGGCCTGGAAGCTGGTGCGGCCCGTATAGCGGCGGCCTTTTGCCTCCTCAATCAGAACCTCCACCTTTTGTCCCACCCAGCGGCGCAGACGCTGACGGGAAACCTCCTGCTGCACCTGCATCAGCTCGTCCATGCGCCGATCCATGATTTCCTGGGGAATTTGGTCGGGATATTCAGCGGCGGGCGTGCCCTCCTCGGCAGAGTAGGTAAAGGCACCCAAATTATCGAAGGGGTGCTCCTGAATGAAGGATTTCAGCTTCTGGAAGGCCTCTTCCGTTTCCCCCGGGAAGCCCACGATCATGGTGGTGCGCAGGGTCATGCCGCAGGGCAGGGCCCGGATGCGCTCCATCATGGTCATGATCTCCTGCTCCCGGCTTCTCCGGCGCATATCCCGAAGCACTGCGTCATCCACATGCTGCATGGGGATATCCAGGTATTTGCAAAGCTTTTCTTCGGCCTGGATGGTGTCCAGCAGCTCCTGGCTCACCAGCTCCGGGTAGCAATACAGCACCCGGATCCATTTCA
>DNXM01000136.1:2792-3833 GCA_003505905.1 Oscillospiraceae bacterium | reverse complement strand
CCATTTCAGCCCCTCAATTTTGCAAAGCTCCTGCAGGAGCTTGGGAAGGCTGGGCTGGCCATAAAGATCCTTGCCGTATCGGGTGGTATCCTGGGCCACCACAACCAGCTCCTGCACGCCTTTTTCGGCCATCCAGCGGGCCTCGTCGATGACCTCCTCCATGGGGCGGCTGCGATAGAGCCCCCGGATGGAGGGAATTACGCAGAAGGCGCAGTGATTGTCGCAGCCCTCCGCAATCTTCAGATAACCCTGCCAGGGCGGCGTGGTCAAAATGCGCTGGGAGCAGCCAGCCACCGAGCAATCCAGGCCGGTATACTTCACCCTTTCGCCGTTCAGAGCCCGCTGCACATAATCCACGATATGGGGATATTGGGTCACGCCCAGCATGGCATCGGCCTCCGGGATTTCCTCCCAAAGGTCATCGGCATAGCGACCCGACAGACAGCCGGTGACCACCAGGGCCTTGCAGCGGCGCTTTTTATATTCTGCCGCCTCCAAAATGGCATTGACCGATTCCACCTTGGCATCATGAATGAAGCCGCAGGTGTTGATGATGATCACATCCGCCTCGGCCATATTGTAAACGATCTCGTAATCGGCTTTCACTAAGGCCGCCAGCATGACCTCTGCATCCACCTTGTTCTTGCAGCAGCCCAGGCTGACCATAGCCACCTTTTTTGCGTTGACCATTATGCATCTTCCTCGTTCAGTAATTCGTCGATTTCCGCTCTTGTTTTGATGATTTCCCGGGGCTTGGAACCCACCGAGGGGCCCACGATGCCCAGTAGCTCCATCTGATCCACCAGCCGTGCTGCCCGGGCATAGCCCACCCGAAGCCGCCGCTGCACCATGGAGATGGAGGCCTGCCCCTGATCCAACAGCACATCCACCGCCTCCCGGAGCAAGGGATCCAGGGGACGGCCTTCCTCGTCATCGGCCATTTGGGTGTCCTCCTGCTCAATGGTGTAATTTTCCACCCGGTTGAGCACCTCCTCGTCATAGGCCACGGCTTCCTCGCCGAAGCCCTCACGGATGAAGTCC
>DNXM01000136.1:0-2750 GCA_003505905.1 Oscillospiraceae bacterium | reverse complement strand
CCACCCGTTCCACCTCTTCGTCGCCCACATGGGCGCCCTGTACCCGCAGGGGACGGCTGGCACCGTTGGGGAAATAGAGCATATCGCCCTTGCCCAGAAGCCTTTCGGCACCGGCGGAATCCAGAATGGTTCGGCTGTCCACCTGGCTGGAAACGGCGAAGGCAATGCGGCTGGGAATATTGGCCTTGATCACGCCGGTGATCACATCCACGCTGGGCCGCTGGGTGGCCAGCACCAGATGCATGCCGGCAGCACGGGCCTTTTGGGCCAGACGGCAGACGGAATCCTCCACATCTCTGGCCGCCACCATCATCAGATCGGCCATTTCGTCAATGACGATGACGATATAGGGCATGTGCAGACCCGGATCCTCCGCCACAAGCTGGTTATAGCGGACAATATCCCTGGTTTTCATCTGGGCAAAGCGCTGGTAGCGATCCTCCATTTCCTTCACGGCCCATTTCAGCGCACCGGCGGCCTTTTGGGGATCGGTCACCACGGGGATCAGCAGGTGGGGAATGTCGTTGTACACATTCATTTCCACCACCTTGGGGTCGATGAGGATCAGCCGCACATCCTGGGGACTGGAACGATAGAGCAGCGAGATCAGCATGGAATTGATGCAGACGCTCTTGCCGGAGCCGGTGGCACCGGCCACCAGCAAATGGGGCATTTTGCCCAGGTCGGCGATGACAGTCTTGCCCACAATATCCCGGCCCAGGCCAAAGGCCAGGGAAGAGGAATTGCGGTCAAACTCCGGGTTTTCGATCACATCCCGCAGCTTCACCATTTGGGTCTTGGTGTTGGGCACCTCCACGCCGATGAGGCTCTTTCCGGGGATGGGAGCCTCGATGCGGATGCTGGGGGCTGCCAGGCTTAAGGCAATATCATTGGAAAGGGAAACGATGCTGCTGCTCTTCACGCCGGGGGCAGGCTGCACCTCAAACTGGGTGATGGCCGGGCCACAGTTGACCCCCACCACATTGGCCTTTACGCCAAAGGAATGGAGCGTGTCCTCCAGCTTCCGGGCCCGGATGGCCGTGTCGCCGTCGTGGCCGTTGTCCTTGCCCTGCTCCAGCAAGGTCAGGGGCGGAATGCGATAACCGTTTTCATCCAGCTCCGGCTCGTCCACCTGGATATTTTCCATGACAATCTGCTGGGGTGCAACCTTCTGTCGGGGCTTCTCCGGGGCCTTTTCGGCGGGCTTTTCCTCCATGACAGGCGCATCCACCGGCTCCATCGCCGGCTCTTCCTCCGGGGCCAAGGGCTCGGTACAAAGGGACTCCTCCCGGAGCTCCTCCCGAGGCTCCTCCTGCTGGCGCCGGAAAAGATCCTCGCTGAGCAGCTCCAGATCCATGGATTTTGCGTTTCGCTCCGGCTGGGTCACCACATCACCCATATAAAGGGAACCGGCCCGGCTGCGGCGCTGGCGGCGGGTATCCACGGCATCTCCCACCCGATCCACCACCTTGCGGCTGGTATTGGCGAAGGAGAAGCCCCAGAGCACGGCCATGATGCCGATGACCAGGAAGCAGAAAATGACCGAACCGCTGATCCCCAGAAAGGCCAGCATGGGATAAAGCAGAAGCCCGGCAAAAAATCCGCCGCAAAGCTCCTGGGCCAGGCCCTGCTGATAGGCCAGGCGCACAAAGCCAAAGAAGCCGTAATCCGCCAGCGCCTGCACCGGCTGCTGAGTGCCCAGAAGGGACATCAGGCAGAGAATCATCCAAAAGAACAAACCCAGCGTAACATAAAGTCCCGTTGGCAAGGTGAAATCCGGGTAGAGCAGCACCATGGCTCCGGCAAGGATCATCAAAAAGGGAAAAACATAGCCGCCCTTGCCGAAAAGGCCCAAAAGGAAATGGGAAAGGGGCACGCCCAGCTTGCCCGTGCTGCCGCCGCAGACGCAGGCGACGAGAAAAATGCCCAGGGCCACCAGCACAAGACCCACCACATAAAGACCTGTTTTTCGCGTGGGCTTGGGCGCCTCCACGGCGATGCGCCGGGGCTGGGGTGCGCTTTTTGCGGAAGCCTTTCGGCTGGAAGCATTGCTTTTTGCAGACTTGGATGCAGATTTTGGCATGATACGAACCTCCACTTTTATTATACCGCAAAGCCAGTCCGTGCGCAACAAAAAGGAACTCCGCTTTCGCAAAGTCCCTTGCTTATGCTTTTTTTGCCCGATATTCCTTCATGTCGATGATGCGCTGGTTGCGGCTTCCCCGGAAGAGCAGGCTCAGATCCCGCTCCGCCAGAATGAAGGGGCCGTCCACCAGCGTATCCGCTTGGTTCAGAAGCGCGGCGATATCCTCCCGGGTTTGAGCCATTTCCTCCAGCTTCTCCAAGGTATAGCCGGTATAGACCATGACAGTCTTGCCCAGCTCCCGGTGAATGCGTTCCGCCAGGGCCGCCAAAGGGGCAGCCTGACAAAAGGGCTCGCCGCCGGAGAAGGTCACGCCGGTCAGATAGGGATTGGTGCGGATGGCCTCAAAGAGCTCATCGGTATTGCCGTCATATCCGCCGGCAAAATCGTGACTGCCGGGGTTGTGGCAGCCAGGACAGCCGTGGGGGCAGCCCTGTACAAAGATGGAAAAGCGGATGCCGGGGCCGTCCACAATGGATTCCGGCTCCACGCCGAAAAGGCGGAGTCTACATGCCGTGCTTGACACGGTCGTGCTCTTCGGAACGTTTGGCGTTGTTGAAACGGTCGGTGGTGCCCACCAGGTAGCCGGTGATGCGGCGGATGCGCT
>DNXM01000054.1:2819-9296 GCA_003505905.1 Oscillospiraceae bacterium | reverse complement strand
CCGAACGAAAAACTGCGAACTGTGCGAATAAAAAGAAAAGAAACAACCCAAAGCAAATAAAAACAGCAGAATAAAAAATGTGCTTTTCGGCTTTGCTATGTACTTCACGGCAGATTCCTCCTCTCAACGACAATTTTATATGAAAATCACGGTGAAATCAAGTGCTAATTCAAAAAGTAACATTGCATATAAATTTATCATTCAATATGCGAAATATATAAAATATTCACAAAATGTTTTCCAAAACTACCCAAATGGGTAGTGCACCGCAATAAGGAGATTGTTATAATTAAAAAAACGAAAAGGTGGGATTTCGGTGTTTAAAAAAACGGTTGCTCTGCTTCTTTGTGCATCGGTGTGTTTCGGCTTTTCTTCCTGCGGAAAGAACAGCAACACTGCTGATATGACCGAGGAGGAGAAAACATCTTCAGAGGCCGTGGTTGAGGCAAACGCATCGGTTGATGCAAAAGAGCCATACGGTTCATTCACCATGAATGACCTGACCGAGCACAATACGGTTGATTTTTTGCTGAATAAATATAAAACCGTGTCTTATCTTCAAAGCGATGCGAACGGAAAGGCAAAAAAAGAAGGCTATTATTTTACATACCAAAATTACCCCGTAATGACCGAGCATTGGCTTTACGGTGAAGAAGCGTATTATTTCAGCTTCAACGGCAACAGTGTCGATTATGACGGAAAGAACTACTGCATGAGAATCTACAGCGGTGCCGAAGAAGAGGAAGAAATGAAATACGACCTCAACTACGATATTGCAATGTCGTTCGATTTGGGGTGCGATGTCATCTATGATTTAGAAGAAACCGCCGACCGATACACCTTCTATCTCGGTTCGGAGGATGATAACACAAAAGACCTTCTTTGCGAAGTATCAAAGTATGACCTGTCCGTGCAAAAGGTTATTTTGAACGCAGGCACAAGCGAAGAAATGGTTAAAGTATTCCGCTACAACGAAAAAACCAAGGATTTCGGTTTCACCGATGGTTGGAGTGAGCATAAGCTTCGCCATGTTAAGATTATCCAGCATCTTGTTGTTGACGGGTTGGATGCCGACGGCTTTATGGATGTTGTTGCGCCGTACAATGTCGAGGTCAGACCTTATGGCTACGGTGATTATTTGCTTTGGGCAGACGGTGAATCAACGAAAGAATATGTCTATCCGGGCAAGGATTGCGATTATACCGTCTATTACACCAATGTGATGGGTTAAGGTGATAACTTGGAAAAAACAATTGTTACAAAAAGCGATTGGCAGATTGAAGAGATGCCTTTTTTCAAAACAACATTCACGCTCAGGCGTCACTTCAATAATGATGAAATCCGCATTCTGAAACAGGGCACATTCCGCAGGAGATGGAGGATAAATGGTTTTGGTACTTTGAAAACGACACGCTCTATGCGCATCGCAGTTGGACCGGATACTGTATCTATTCCATACGGTTCAACCATTCAACCGACACGCACCGTGTCACGGTAAACCGAGACCGCAAGCAATATTCCTGCAAAAGCAAATCGGACGATTTGAAGCAAATAAACCGATTGCTCGATTGGTGGGTACAGCCCGACTACGACTACTACGGTGAGTGGCTTGATGAAACAACTAATGCATTGCGGAACAATGCAAAAAATAAACAAGAAAGAGGTAATCCTACATGAAAAAGCAATTGCTCTCTTAACCGTTTTTGCGCTTCTGTTCGCCTTTTCGGCCTGCGGAAAAACGCCGACAGATACGCCGAAAAGCAACAAAAAAACGCTCATGACGGTTCCGTTGATTACATCAGCGAATGCCCGTACAACACCGAGCACATTATGATTCCGAATTGACCGAGTAATCTCTGTTAAGTTGTTTAAGCCCACTCCGTACGGGCATAAGCATCAAAAACAGACGCTTTTCATATCTGAAAGGAGCAAACACCATGGGACTTTTTGACAAAAAATTCTGCGACATCTGTGGCGAAAAAATTTCACTTTTAGGCAATCGTAAGCTTGAGGACGGCAATATGTGTTCGGGCTGTGCCAAGCACATCTCCCCTCTTATGACCGACCGTCGCAAGACATCTGTCGCCGAAATGAAAGAACATCTTGCATACAGAGAAAACAACAAACAAATTCTTGCCGGATTCTCCGCTTCGGAAACCTACGGTGAAGGCAGAAAGGTTTATATTGACCGTGCGCATGGCACCTTTGTTGTTTCGAATAACGCACCCGGCTCGTGGGAAAAGGAAAACCCCGATGTTATTCCGATTGCGGAAGTATCCAACTGCAACCTTGAAATCAGAGAGGATCGCCACGAGGAATATTACAACGATCCCCAAGGCAACCGCAAAAGCTTTAATCCTCCGAGATACTCCTATGAGTATGATTTTTATGTTCACATTAACCTATCGAGCAAATGGTTCAATGAAATTGATTTGAAGCTCAACACCTTCGATGTGGACGGATTGAATTCCCAGCGATACAATACCTATCAGATGATGGGCAATCAGATTGTTGCCGCACTCACCGGCAATGCAATGAACGCTCCGCAGGGTGTCGGCTTCGGCATGGGTGGAATGTATAATCAAAACGGCTATGTCCAACAGCAAGGTTATCAGCAGATGCCGCAAAACGGCTATGTTCAGCAGCAGGGTTATCAGCAGGCGCCGCAGCAGCAAGCTGCACCGCAGGCAGGTCCTTGGGTTTGCCCGAATTGCGGT
The DNA here is from genome assembly GCA_003505905.1 of Oscillospiraceae bacterium. Classification (GTDB taxonomy): domain Bacteria; phylum Bacillota; class Clostridia; order Oscillospirales; family Acutalibacteraceae; genus UBA8612. Next base: position 6,579 of record DNXM01000054.1, on the reverse strand, counting down.
TCGCAAAACAGCGGCAAATTCTGTGAAGGCTGCGGAACACAAAAGCCGTAACATCACATAAAATATTATTTTAAAGGAGAATAATCATGAAAAAAGTACTTGCTATTCTTACCGCAATGTCCATTCTTTTCGCATTTTCTGCCTGTGGTTCCAAACAGGATGAGCCAAACGCAGAGGAAACCGTTCCGACAACATTGGTATCCGATTCGACTGACCCTGCGGATTACCCCGGCGGACTTGCCGAGGACGGCGCCGAGGTCCTGAAAACAGCCGGTGTCGACTATGATATTTCACTTATCGAACCTGCCACCTATTGGAAGCAGGATGTCAGCACAATGGAATACAGCAACGATGCGGATGACGACTGTGGTATTTCTGTTTGGGCAAAGGACACCACCGACGACAACACAACCGTTTGTATCCAGCAAATTAAAGACCAAACCTATAAGGGCACGGCTCTTGATCGCACAAAGAGCGATGAATTTTCGGATAAAACCTTTGAATCCAAACAAATCGGTGACTACACGCTGTATTATGCACAATACAGAGAAAACAATGACGGCTACAAGGAAGCTCATATGTTTGTCGACTTCAACGGCTGTACCCTTTCCTTTAGCGGTTGCTATTACGATTTTGATATCTTCTGTGAATTTTTGGAAGCTACTTTGAGCAAGCTTCAAGTCGAAAAGTCCGCTTCCTAACCGAGCTTCAAACGGGTTTTCAAACAAATGATTGAATATTAGCAAAAAAGCTGAGGTTGCTTGCCTCAGCTTTTTTGCTGTGAAAATTTTAATCGGACGCAATCCCGATGAGCAGAGCTTTAATTTGAAGAAAAGCTTGCCTTTCCTCTTGGGTAAGCATTCCCGTTGTCAGGCGAATTGCCACATCTCCGTCACGAATTTTTACAATCTCATATCCGCCGCACATTCCGAAATTTCGTTCGGCAGACGGTGTTTTGAGGTTGTAACGCTCTTTGATGGCAATGATTTTCTCCCATGTATCCTGCGCAGCGGGAAATGTGCTGTGAATCTCTTCTTCATAGCCCACATAGTTCCGGTAATAATCCACCTGCAAAGAACCGTCGGAGCATTGGTTCAGCACCCATTCGGTATAGCCGTCACCGCCGACGGTTGCAACCGTTTTGGTGCAGTATTCCGCAAGCATTGTCAAGGTCATATCCACGGGCGCAAGCTTACCCATTTGCATAGGTACCGACGGCTGACCGAATCCCACCGGTGCAGCAGTGTCATTTAGCGGTGTCGAAATGAAAGGCGTTGATGATTCGGCTGCATTCAGCGGTAAACCGCATTCTGTGCAAAATGAACCGTTGCCGAGAACAGGCGCTCCGCAATTTGTGCAAAACTTCTGTGCCATAACAATACCCTCGCATAGAACTAAATAATTAGATATACCACAACTTATTATAACCTGCTGTTGTAATCTTTGCAAGCCCATCAATCAAAAACAACCGACCTTCGGCTCCGAACGAATTCGGGACCACAGGTCGGCTGTTTAAGCTTTGCTTACGGGCGCACGCTCGGTGCGCCCTAAACAAAACGGCAATTATGCCTTGTTTGCTTTGAGTGCAAGAGCGGACTTCTTTCTTGCTGCATTGTTCTTGTGAAGGATGCCCTTGGCAGCAGCCTGGTCAATCTTCTTCATTGCAGCGGCAACAACAGCGTCCTTATCTGCTGCGTTTGCTTCAATAGCGGCGTTAGCCTTTTTGAGAGCAGTTTTCAAAGCAGTGTTAGCGGACTTGTTACGAGCAGCCTTTGTCTTGTTGACAAGAACTCTTTTCTTTGCGGATTTGATGTTCGGCACAGAATACACCTCCTTGGATTATCATACAGGTAAGTATGATACCATTTTTTTCTGAAAAAAGCAAGAGATTTTTGAAGAAAAGTGCAAAAAATATGTGAGAAATCGAAAAGAAAAGGTGAAAGAACTTGAACTTACGAACGGACCTTGCACTTGAACAACAGGAGATGCTAAACAGAAATGCTTCGGGAATAAAAATCGAGCGAAAAAAAGTCGGCAGAGCTGCTGTTACAACGATTCGTGTAACGGATGCAGAGGGCGCAAAGCAAATTAACCGTGATAGAGGCACTTATGTAACCGTTGAACTGAATAGTATTTGGGAGCAAACCTCATACGGAAAAGACGAAATCGAAGCCATCGCCGCAGAAATCAAAGACCTGCTTCCGCAACAAGGCACCGTGTTGGTTTGTGGACTTGGAAACGAACGCATCACACCCGATGCACTCGGACCGAAATGCGCCGATATGATTTTAGCTACACGGCATATTCCCGCACGAATGCAAGAGCGACTCGGACTGGATTGTATGCGATCGGTTGCCCGAATTGCTCCGGGTGTTCTCGGGCAAAACGGAATGGAAACCGGTGAAATCCTGCTTGGGATTATCCGCCATATCTCCCCTGCTGTTTTAGTTACCGTTGATGCGCTGGCTTCTCGGCGATTGGAACGGCTCAGTTGTACCGTTCAAATTTGCGACACCGGCATTACACCGGGTTCGGGTGTCGGCAATGCACGAAAGGAAATCAGCCCGAAAACCATGGGCATTCCCGTTATTTCCATCGGTGTACCGACCGTGGTTGATGCCTCCACCCTCGCCTGCGATTTATTTGGAAACAATCCGCAAAAGCAGACAGAGCCAAACGGCAAAAAAATGATGGTCACGCCCAGAGAAATCGACCTTTTAATTGAACGAGCGGCCAAATTAGTGGCACTTGCCGTCAACAAAGCCTTACAGCCGCAAATTGATTCGGATGACATGGCAATGCTTGTCGGCGGCGCATAACGCCGATTATGTTCGCATAGATATCTACTTGTGGAACGCTCCATAAGGAGGTATCGCTTTGAAGCATTCATCACAAAACACATTTAATCGTCTTGCTGTTATATTGAGCAGCTGTATCATGGCGCTAACAGTTATTTTGACACAAACCGTTGCATTGAAAAGCACCGCAGAACAACTCGATGTGACCTCGATTGCATCGGCACAGCTTGAATCACCGTTAGCCACTCACGCCGAGGAAGTGACCGTTTCGGCGCAAAAACGAACGGTTTATGCAAGCAATCCCCTGCAAGCGTTAACCGAAACGCCCAACGACATTCAAGCCCTGAAGCAAGCCGCTCAAAAAAAGTCGGACAAGGAGCAAAAAGACGGCACAATCACAGAAAAACAGTACGGTAAAAAAGAGGCGAACGCTTCGGTCGGTTCCGTTTATATTAAGAACAACACGAGCACGCAAAAAAACATTGACTTTCAAGCCTTGCTCAACATGGGTGCCGACTTGAAAGTGACGGACAAAACGAAGCCAACCGTGCTGATTTTTCACACGCACACGACGGAAAGCTATGAAATGCTTGACCGTGGATGGTATGCACAGGACTATGTTACACGCAGTAAATCCTCCGACCGCAACATGGTACGCATCGGCATGGAGATTGCCGAACAACTCAAAGAAGCAGGTTACAGCGTCATACATGACCAAGAAATCCATGATTTGAAATACACGGGTGCGTATGCACACTCACGGGTCAATGTAGAAAAATATCTCAAGCAATATCCGAGTATTCAAGTTGTTTTAGACATCCATCGGGATGCCATTGAACAAGCAAACGGAGTTCGCATAAAGCCAACCGCTGAAATTCTCGGCAAAAAAGCGGCGCAAATGATGATTATTACAGGCTGTCAGGAAGGAAAAATAAAAAACTTTCCGAATTGGAAATACAATC
>DNXM01000054.1:0-2788 GCA_003505905.1 Oscillospiraceae bacterium | reverse complement strand
CTCCGCTTTGCGTTGCAGTTACAGAATACGATTGAAAAGAATTTTCCCGGCTTGATGCGTCCATTGTATTTTTGCGAACGGCAGTACAACATGGATTGCTCCGAAAACAATTTGTTAGTCGAGGTCGGAAGCAGCTCGAACACATTGGAAGAAGCCGCCTATGCAGGGCGGCTTCTCGGAAAAAGCTTAGCTGTTTTGTTGGATGAAACACAACGAAAGGAATAGTATGAAAAATCTGCTGCACATTTATTTATTGACAATCATGCTGTTGTGCTGTGCCTTTTTCGGCACGCTCGGCATTCTAACCGCCGGTGAAAACAGTGCCTATACGGTTTTCGGCAAAAAGCAGGAAACCATTCGATTCGACCCGGATGAAGTCAAATCGGTTATTTCTTCTCTTCCCTTTCGTGGATAACAAATCGGGTCGGTGTTCCCTCCAAACCGAACACTTCACGAATTTGATTGTCCAAATACCGCTGATAGCTGTAGTGGAATAAATCCTTGCGGTTGACAAAGCAAACAAATGTCGGCGGTCGAGTGGAAGCTTGGGTCATGTAGTAAATCTTCAAGCGTCTGCCCTTATCCGTCGGCGGTTGAACACGAGCCGTGGCATCCGCCAAAACGGAATTGAGCTTGCCGGTGGAAATACGCATGGCGTTTTGCGCATCAACGAAGTTAATCAATTCAAACAATCGGTCAAGTCGCTGACCTGTTTTTGCCGAGATGAAAATAATCGGTGCATAAGACATAAAGGAAAAATCGTTCATCAGCTTTTTGCGGTAGCTGTCCATGGTTTTTCCGTCTTTTTCCACGATGTCCCACTTGTTGACGGCGATGATGCACGCCTTACCCATTTCATGCGCAATACCCGCAACCTTTGAGTCCTGCTCGGTGAATCCTTCAGCGGCGTCAATCATAATGACGCAAACCGTTGAACGCTCCACCGCCATTTGCGCACGAATAACGGAATACTTCTCGATTTGGTCTTCCACACGGCTCTTTCTGCGTAAGCCGGCTGTATCAATCAAAACATACTTTCCGTGCTTGTTTTCCACAAATGTATCGGTTGCGTCACGGGTTGTACCTGCAATATTCGACACAATGCTTCTTTCTTCGCCGGAAATGCTGTTAACCAAGGATGATTTACCAACATTCGGCTTGCCGATGATGGCAACCTTGATGATTTCGTCATCGCTTTCTTCTTCCGTATCATGCGGCAAAAACGACAGAATGCGGTCAAGCAATTCACCCGTTCCGTGCCCGTGGACGGACGATACAGCAATCGGGTCGCCTAAACCGAGGTTATAAAACTCATAAAATTCAAGTGGAGGCTCGCCAATGGAGTCGCATTTGTTTACGCACAAAATGACCGGCTTACTGCTTTTTTGAAGCATGGCGGCAACCTCAGCATCGGTTGCGACAACACCCGAGCGCACATCGCACACTAAAACGGCAACATCTGCGCTATCAATAGCGAGTTGTGCCTGGCGGCGCATCTGGGAAAGAATAATGTCATCGGAATACGGTTCAATGCCGCCCGTATCCACCAAAGTTATCGTTCTGCCGCACCATTCACAATCGGCAAATATGCGGTCACGAGTTACACCGGGCGTATCGTCAACAATGGAGAGGCGTTTGCCGCAAAGCTTGTTAAACAGGGTCGATTTGCCGACATTCGGTCTGCCGACAATGGCAACAACAGGCTTCGACATAAAATATCACTTCCTTGTTTTAATCTGCTTGACAATCGTTTCAGATTTGTCATGTTCATCAATATATTTTGTCCATTTAATATAGCCGTATGTGGTATTGGTTAAGTAACCGAATTTCAGCACCAAAAGCACCCACTGACCGGCAATAATATTCATTGCCGTTTCCAAAGCACAGCTTAAATACCATGCGATCCATTGCTCACGAAAACGGAACAGAATGAACAAGCCGTTCGCAACGCCGACAGCGCTGCAACACGCATCTAAATAGCAAACGATTTTCGCTTTCAACGGGTCATCGGCTAAAATGCCGTATTCCACATTCACCTTGGTCAGCAAATAGCCGACACCGACCGTCCACGCAAAAATGCCGACAATAATCAGCAGCTCCTGCCAGCCTCGCAAGGTGCGAACCTTTGTCAGCTCCTCTTTTTCGCGGTCGGGATGATTGCGCCAATTGAAAAAGCTGATAATATCCACGGGAATCCAAAATAAAACGGTGGTTGCGACGGTTGCAAAGCGAAAACCGCAAATAATCGGTATGGCAATTTCGGTTGCCTCCACCACCAGCGAAACCAAAAAATTCCACTTGCTTTGCTTGGAAATTAAAAGCTCACACAAAATGTTGGAAAAAATGTTGCTTAAATACAACGCCATTATCGCTTTGCCGTTCACTCCTCCGACATCCTCTTCAGGGAACAAAAAAGCAAACAAAAAAGCCAAAACGGTTATGCCGAGAATCCAGCATTTTTCATAGGTGGTAAAAAAATCAAAGAGTCTTTTGCATTTGCTGCGCATATTTATTCTCCAATCATTCGCTCAAACAAATCGAAGCCGTCTGTACGGTTTGCGAAAATAGGAATGTTTAAGCGTTCACTCAACTGCGACAATGTGACATCATCCAAAAAAATTTCCTCGCCGTCACGCAGCATATTTTCGGAAATCAGAAGTGCATCGCCGAGGTCTTTCCCCTTGAGCTGTGCTTCCAAGTCCTGTGCAGTCAGCAATCCGCTGACCGTAACGCTTTCACCGAAAAAGTGATTGATAATCTCAAAAACCGAAACGGTTAAGCCTTCTAT
>DNXM01000128.1:18049-25556 GCA_003505905.1 Oscillospiraceae bacterium | reverse complement strand
ACGGCTTATAATCGCAGATCGAGAACTTCCAATCGACCAAATCAACCGACTCGTCCACCATCAGCGGTTCAAGCTGTTCCAAAATAACGCTGAGTTTATCATCTAAAAATTTCAAGGGTTTTCCTCCTCTTTTCACGATAAGAACAAGTGTATCATATTACCGAAAAAAAAGAAAGACTTTCCGAATGGTTTTGCGTATTCCGTCAAAAAAATAATCATATAAATTCGAGTAGGAAAGGAGGGATTCCCTTGCAACACTGTATTGCAACACTGAAAGTAAAAGAAGTTATCAACAAAAAAGACGGCTGTCGCTTGGGTCATGTGTGCGATGTGGAAATTGATGTTTGCACCGGGCAGGTTGCGTGCCTGATTGTCTGCCGAGGCGGCAGAATGTTCGGACATTACGGCTGTGAGAGCGACCTGCATATCCCGTGGTGCGATGTGGATGTTGTCGGCGACGACATCATTTTGGTTTGCTATTCTCCGCCGCCGACACCACAGCCCTGCAATTCATCCCGTCGTGGATTTGGATTCTTTAAGTAGCGGCACGGTCGCACGCACCGTCACGGTCGGCGCTTCGGTCGGATGAAGCAAGGTGTTGTCAATAACAAACACGCAACCTACCGCATCCGCCGAATAGGAAAACAGCGCATAATCCGTTCGGCATTGCCGAATTTCACCCGTCTGCGCATCAGTCTGTAATGTCGTCCAAATCGTGTCGGCAAAACCGGGTGAAAAGCCGCAATAGACTTCCGTCACGATTTTCGCCAAAGAGGAAAAGCTCGGGTCGGACGCATCCGTCGCCGTCAGCGTAATGCGTTCGACTCTTCCGCTTTGGTCGGAGGTCAGGCGAAACCGCACATCGCCGATGTATCCGCACTCATGAGTGCTCTCCGCTTCGCTGACAAACTCATCTGCCGTCAAAAACACATTGCGGTGTTCAAGCTCGTGCAACAAATCCATACTGTCCGTTGCTCCGACACGGGTACACGCCGAAAATACCATCGGCACACAAAAGAGCAAAAGAAAAAGCAAAGCTTTTTTCATGGGAAATCCCCTTTCAAAAATCTTTGCTTCATGTATATGAGCCTGTCCGTGAAGATATGCAAAACCCCAAACTCTTGCGTGCACGCACAACCGGCTTTTGCCCTATCTCCGTTAAATTTAATTTGATTCAATTGTGATTCCGACATCCACAATATTACAGCCGTAATATTTGCCGTTTTCATCGTAAGCACGCACGATGCAAATGCAGGGATACGAGCCTTTTTTCAAATGTTTGTCGAGCTTATCATCAATCAAGCACTCACCCGGCTGAATTTTCGGAGAAACATAAACAGCATTGTTTCGGTCATTCTGACGGTATATGCTGAATTCCAAAACATACTCGCAGGCTTCGGGATTTTCAAACATCAAAGAACCTTTACCGTACGAATTTTTGAATACAATATCGTCATTCAGGCGAAAGCGCAATTCGCCGGACGGAACCGATGTAACTTGATTATCCTGCGAAATCACGCCACGGTACGGCTTTGCTTTCGGAATTGCCAAGCCGCCGAGCATATGGAAAAAGCCAAGCTGAATCAGCAAGCCAACCGTCACCGTCAAAAGGATGACGCTCAAGGTTGCCATCACAGCCGTAATTCTGAAATTTGAATCAGCCGAAATCGTAATCCGTTTTTTGGATTCTTTTGTTTTTTTAGGCATCGGTCGTTTCCTCTTCAATTCCAACCTGAACCGTCAGCTTGGAGTACTGAACGCCGAGCAGCTCATGGGTCTTTGCGTCATACGCACTGACCACCAAATGCATATCATGCGTACCGAACGGAACCGACCAATCCAAGGTGATTTCACCGAGCGTATAGCCGGACGGAATGCCCTTGGTGCGTGCACAAACATTCCCTGCCTCATCCACAACGGACACCAGGAAAACACACTTATTGTTGAACGCATTGGAGAGATTCAGCCACCCGGGCTCACCTTTGTCGGGAATAATCAGTTTTGTTGCGGCATAATACTCGAACTTTTCCACATCGCCCTTGCGTTTGTACTCACTCGCCAAACGGCTCTGTTCCAAAGAATCAACGGTGATTTCGTACAATTCGTTAACGGCACAGTTCGCACCACGGTATTCAACAACCGCCTCATCCGGCACGGTGAAACGGGTTGCAAGCCAATAAATCAAGCCGGTTAATCCCGCCACCAAAACGCAAAAAGCAAGTGCAACCGCAATAATGCGGTCAATGCGCAAATCCGTTAATTTCAGCGGTTCCTTTTTCTTTTTATGCGCCGGTTTCTTATGATTCGGCTTTTTGTGTGCCGGCTTTTTTACAGGCGTTTCCGCCACGGGAGAAGTCGGTTTTTGGTTCAATTGGGCAGGCTGTACCTTTTCCTTCAAGCCTTGACCGCCGGTCATTCTACTCTCGGGTGAAGCCTTCGGTGCAGGCGTATGCTTCGGCACGGAGCTCTTCTGCACCGAGCCGTTTTGCTTGCTCATATATGCGGCGGCAGCCTTTTGTTTGGCTGCCGCATTCTTTTTCTTGTTTTTTTTGTTTGCCATTGTGCTCTCCTACTCAGCTGACGGCCGTGCCGGGGAATGTACCGTCAATTCCCCAAACCTGACGGAAGCGGTTAAACTGAACGCCATCCACCATTGCAAAAATTTTCAAGCTGCTTCTTGATTCAACCGTACCAACACTGAAACCGTTTGCAATAGCAATATTCGAGCCCTGCGGGAACACATAGACTCCGCCGGAGCTGTAATAATAATATCCGTCATTGGCGGTATTATTGTACCAACCGCTTGCCATTGTCGGCGTTAAGGTAACTTTCGGTCCCTGCACGGTCTGACCGGACGAATCGCACCAACGGTAATATATCTTCGCACGAACCGCCGATTTCACGGTGCCGCTCTGTCGAACACGAAAGCGCAATTTGCTAACATGATTTGCCGCACTCGAATCATCGTTGGTAAAATCGACCTCGACACCACCCTTGGCATCCGACGATGTGCCGGCATTCGTCCATGTTGAGCCGTCAAACGAATATTCCACCGTGTAACTGAAATCACCGATTTGGGCATTCTCCACCGTCGAGCTTTCGCTTGAAGGGACTGCCGTTGCAGACTTTGTCAACCAAGAATAGGTTAAGGCGACAACGCCGAACAAAACAACAAGAACCAAGGCAATCAACAAAACCGGATTCCATGTTTTATTTTCGGAAGGACTGTTTCCCTTTTTCATTCCTGCTCCCCCTAAAAAATCAGCTAACGGCATTTGCCTGCTTGGCAAACAGCTCAATCTGCGTACTCAAGCTCAACGGACCCGTAACGGTTCTGGAAATATAATCCAAGTATTTGTCATGATCCACCCACACGGCAATGCAAATGGTCACCTGCTTGTTGTGCGGCACACGAATGGCATCGGTGTCGTTATCAAAATTTATCAAGGTGTTCTTTGAAGTGTTCATATAATCGGAATCCGTGTCAATGCTTTTGGCTGTGCAAAATGTTTGAATTTTTGTAGAAAGGTCATGGGCACTTGTGTATGTGCCGTTGGCGTCGGTTGCAATCGAGCTGTAATAACTCTTTGTTGAGTTGATATCCTGTGCATCACCACAGGCAAAGTAATAATAGCGCAAGCCTGCGTCTGTGGAAGCTTGGCTGAATTTGAGCTTCACCAATGCGTCTAAATAGTCCGCATTCTCACCGGGCTTAACGGCGTTATTCTTCACGGTGATATAGAGATACTTGACAGCATACTCGAATTCCATGTTGCTCTGCGTATCATTCGATTTTGCTTCGGACAGCTTGGTCGAAGCCTCAAAGTTCAGTGTCATATCCTGCTGAACATAGGCATCAAAATTGATATCAAATTCGCCCATGTCATAGGTCACGGGAATACTGCCCTCCGCATGGAACCATGCCGTTGTGGGATTCAGACAAGTATAAAATCCGGTCGAGAGTGCAAGCATAAGCGATAAAACGGTCGTAAAAATACTGCGCTTATTGATTCTTTTCATCGGCATTTCCCCCCATGTGTTTTTGTTTTTTTGCTAAAACGAACCGAACAACGATCAAGATAACCAACACGGCACCGAAAGCAATTAAGATGCCCGTGACATTGAAATGCAGCGCCAAAAACCCAAGCAAAGGCAAATGAAAAAGCACCTTGCCGACAATGCGGTTTTGCTGCGTCGGAATCGGGTCAACGGTTAAATTTGCATCGCCTTTTGTGTATACCTGCTCGGCATCCATTTCAACAATGCGATGGGTAAAGGTCTGTTCATCGGTCAAAAAAGCGGTAATCACATCGCCGACCTGATAAGCCGACTGTGGACGAACGAAAACCACCGAGCCTTTTGAAATCTCCGGCTCCATGCTCCCTGTTGCCACTGCATAGACCTTTGTTCCGCTCACGGCAATCACCGAGGTGAACAAAAAGAACAACACAATTACAATCGCAAAGAAGTTATAGATAATATTGAATACTCTCGTCATGTTCCACTGACATTCCAATCGTTTGCTGTCATATAGTCGCTCTGTTTCGCTTCATACAACACGGTAATTCCCATATCTTCCTGACCCGAAATCACATCGTTATCGGTGTTCGGTCCGCTGTAGCAAATCCGTGTGAATAACGGCAAGCTCGCACCCGCAGCAACAACGCCGTTGTAAACAAAATAACCGTCATTGGTATCCGTCCACGAACCGCTGTTGGCAAAGGTGACACTTAACGGCGAGGAACCGGCAGCCGTGTAAGTAAGGGTATCCCCATCGTAATCGAAAACAATTTTCACACGAACTCTCGTTGAAATATCGGATGCGTTTGTTAAGGAAACCGTGCCCGTGAGCAAATTCTCCTCCGGATAAACCACATCATCCGTTCCGACCAGGAAAGAATCCGTGCCGAGCGAATATTGGATTTTGCCGGTGCGAACGCTGTTGGCCGTTGAGCTGCCCGCTTTATCCTGGAACCATGCGTAAGCATTTCCTGCGCTCATCATGCCGACAATCAGCATCACGGACAGGCAAAGAAAAACAATTTTCTTTTTCATGCACATACCTCTTTCCTCTTTTTTCGGGAGCGAAGAAGCTCCAACTCAACAGCACCCCAAAGGCAATAGCTGACTGCAATTACAATCTTGCCGGTGGTGGAATGAACAAACTGCGCCGGGTAACCGACCAACGGCAAAAACCATTGAACGACGCCCTTGCACTTTTCGTACTCCGTCGGCAACGGGTCTTCCGCAGGGTTGTTGTCACCCTTGGTGAAAACCCACTGCTTCGGCTCATAAAGAGCCACAACACGATGAACAAAATTTTTATTGTGCAAGCTGTTTTCAAAAACAAGCACATCGCCTTTTTGAATATTCTCAAAAGCAATCGGCTTTGCAAACACCATGCTCCCCTTGGGAATAGACGGCTTCATGCTGTCGGTCAAAATATAGTAGGATGAATAGCCGAAACAGCGAGGCAACCAAGCAACGGCACAGAGCACAACCAAAAGCCCTGTTGCCAAAATAAAAAGAATATCAGGAATCTTTTTTCTCATTGGAGGAAGCCTTCGCTTTCTTGGAGATGCCGACAAATTCCCATGTTATTATAGCGCAAATCGGAACAACAATCACCAAGAAGAACAGCTTCGGGTCTTTTTTCACCTTTGAAATAGCAGAAACCAGCTTGCTCTTTCCGGTAACCCGACCGATTACATCGCCGGCGGAAACTTGATATTTATCATCAATATCGTTTGCGTCACCCTTGGTAACAAAGCAAACGACAGAGTTTTCGGAATTGATTTCTTTTATGCGGTGCGTCACAATGGAATGATTCATGCTCGGGTCAGCGGAATAGAAGCTGATTACATCGCCGACCTTTAATTCGGACGCATCGACTTTTTTTGCAACAATGGATGAACCAATCGGATACTCCGGCTCCATGCTTCCGGTTTGAACCGTCATAAAGGAATAGCCGAACACCGTTGTGATTTTTCCTTTTTGCGCATTGATGGCAACCGTGGCAATCAATGCCGCAAGGGCAATAATCACGGAAAAAGTCAAAACATTCACTATTTTGGAAAGTACTTTTTTCATTGATTCCCTCTCAATAATTAAGAAATAGATGCTTCAAATTGAATGGACAGGTTTTGCAGACCGTTGCCTGCGCCCGGGACCATATACAGCATAAAATACTGATAACCCGCATTTGCGTCTGAGGTCAAAAGCAACTCATTTGAGTCACCACTTGACGGAACAAGCCTCGGTTCTTCCGAATCGCTCGTAGACAAAGCCGAAATAAGCGGATAGGAATCCAGCTCGGCAGTTGTGTAGCTTGTTTTCACCGACCCACTGCCTCCCTCAGCTATGTTGTAGGTGTATATCTTCATATTGGAAGCAATTTCGTTATCCAAAAGGTTCTTGGTCGTAGCGGTTGATGCTCCGCCGTTGACCAACTTCACAACCGAATGATCATAGGTCGTTTTAACACGGAATGTGACATTTTTACCGGGAACAAAATATAATGTGTTCCCTAAATCATCCCATTCGCCATCCACGAGGTACTCGATTTGAACGGTTTGCGATTCACCGCTTCCCTGCGGAGCCGTAACAGCAGAGGAAATGCCGCCGACACCGGCATTGGAATTGCTGGCAAACCACGCTAAGGTACCACCGATTACAATGACAACCAAAACAATTCCCGTGAACAGAAATTGAAGTCGATTGTTATCTTCCTTTTGGTTCATCTGTCATTACCTCCATGGTTTGCTGTGTTTTTAGCCTACGGTGAAGCGGATTTCTCCGCCTCACCGTATTGTGTTGTTTGAAATTACCTTCTGAAGTTGACACCCCAACCGGTTCTCTGAAGACCCCACTCGTCGATATCCTGAATAGTAACCGTTATCAACAAGTGCGTGTAGCGAATACCACTGTCTTCATCCGGTCCGATGGTACTCGACACAGCTGTAAAGCTGCTGAGTGTCGGATCGGAAACATCACCGCCAACAGCAAGATTGCTGAAAACCGTACCGCTGTTGTTCACATAAGCAGGCTGAACCTTTGCAGATTCAACTGTCTTTCCTGCGCCGATATCGGCATATGCCCGCAGCACATAGGTGTTATCGGTCGGCTGAAGCAGCATATTCTCGCAGATTGTGCCGGTCAAATTCGTCGCACTTGAAATCTGTGCCAAGCCTGTGGTCGCCATTGGGGAACCGTCAAGAACATTTTCAACCGTGATAACGGTCTTATCGCCGATATCGGTATCACCTCTGAGCACATAGCTCAAGGTAAAGGTCTTGCGAACCTTGACATCGTTCACGGTACGAACCAAGAAGCTGTTGGAAAGCGGAGAATTCAAGCTGTAAGACACCGTTCCGACGATACCCGAAACTTCCGGCGCCGCAGAATAGCTGCCGCCGTTGTTCTGTGTCAGACGCATCGCATCCTGATTCACAACAATGTTGCCGCTTTCTTCGTCATTCTTGAAGTAAGCACCCAAGTGGTCGTCAGG
>DNXM01000128.1:11016-18011 GCA_003505905.1 Oscillospiraceae bacterium | reverse complement strand
CGAGCCGATTTCCTCACCGTAATCACACGGAGCCGAAACGCTCGAAACGATATCCGTTGAACCGATATAGTTTAAGTGAATCGCCGCCGCAATGAAATGAGCACCGGCTTGGAAGGCGGAATGCAGACTATCGCTTTCACTGTCACCGACCGACACAGGAGCGGGATAATAACCATCGCCGAAGCTGACCATGCCGCCGGAGGAGAAGTGAGCCGGCGTAATGAAGTCCGCCTTTGCCAAAACAGCAGTTGAAAGCATATTATCACCGGTCAACTCAATGCCGAGGTCTTTGTCAGCATAGACATTCGTCACCGTGGTTCCGGCTGCGGAAGTCAAATGCTGCCGTGCCGCAACACCCTCGCCGTCGGCGGTGTTTTCCATTTGGCCGCCGAAAACGACATTGGTAACGCCCAAGTTACGGGTACCTCTCACACTGCCGGAAATCGCATAAGTGTTATATCCGATTACATTCGTGGTAACAACTGCATTTTGAATAGTCACATCGTTGGTCGTATGTCCGACCAAGCCGGCTGCGGAAGCACCGCGGTCGTTTTCATCGCCACGCGGATTATCCGTGCGGACTTCCACCGTACCGGAAACCATACAGTTGACAATGGAACAATTGGATATTGCGGAAACGGTGTCCTCCGCCGAACCGACCAAACCGCCGACGGATGCCTCCTCATACGGGGTTGCGGTTGCGGTAACAGAACCAACAGCGAAGCAGTTGTTAATTTCGCTGACATACATACGGGCAACCAACATAGCCGCCATAACGCTGCTGTTGTCACCTCTGTTGACAACATCCATGCCCATCAAGCCGAGGTCGTAAATCTTACCGCTGCTCAATTCGGTAAACATAGCCGCCGAGCCGGAAGATGTTTCAATCTTCATGTTGCTGATGACATGACCGTTTCCGTAGAAAGTTTTGCTGTAAGAAGCGAGCGGAATAAACTTGGTCGCAGACATATCAATATCATTAACCAAATAGATGTTGCGATTCTGATAATCCAAGCCAACACCGGCGACCGGCGTTTTCAGGAACGCAAACTTGGTATTAACCGATTCGTCCGGATTGGTCAAAGCTTTAAGCTGACGAGCCGTTGCAATCGGATAAACAGAGCCGCCGATATCCGCCACCGGATAAAGAATCTTTCTGGCAATGTCAATAGACTCACCGTCAACGGTGACTGACTGCTTGGCTACCGCATACGGCAGGCTGTAGTCATAGTAGATTTCGCCGTTTTCGTAAGTTTCGCCGTCATATTTCACCGCAACGCTCGCATCGTTTGACTTGAAAATATTGCGGTAAATCTTTGTGGTACTGCTGTCACCGTCCGATGTTGTTTCAAACAGCAAGTCGGTGTTCTTATCCGAACCGTTACCGGTCAAGTTTAAGTCGATACCCATCGGATACTCAACGGTATCACTCGTATCGTAAACCGAAGTGCCGAACTCGGTTTCCTCCGAGAAGGTCATGGTCAGCGGATACAGCAAACCACGGTTTCCGATAATGCTTTCCGATTTCACTTGATTCAACTCTGTTGATGTGCTTTGATCAACCTTGACGGCCGTCGCAATCAACTGACGGTATGCTTCGGAGTAAGCATCCGCATAGGTGGCGTAGGCGGTTCCCTTGTACATCAACTGACGGTATGCACCACTGTTGTATGCGGCAATTCTGTCTGCGTAATCGGTCACCGCTTGGTAAGCGTCATCGTTCGCATAAGTAATGGCAGTGCCGCCGTCAAAACTGTCCCCGAGCATCTTGCTTTCGTACTCGTTTCCGGAGCCGATAAAGTTCGGTGCGATAATGTTAATTGTTTTGTCGCAATCCTCCTGCGGAATCAAAACCGCAACGGTATTCCCGCTTGCTGTCACAGTACCGCTGTCTGCACCGACCGTTAAACCGATTTCATCAGCCGTATTGCCGGTGGCTGTTGCGCTGACAAAGCAATCTGTCACGGTCAAGGAGCAGGCTGCGTGGTTGGCACCAACCAAGCCGCCGACTGCCGCTTCGCCCGGATGTTCTGCGGCGGCAAGCGCATAACCTGCCGTGTAGCAATCGTTCAAGGCGCAGGAACCGGAAGAAACGGAGCCGAGAAATGCACCGACATTCGCAACACTTGAATAAGATGCCGTCGTCGTTGATGTGAAGCAATTATTGAACTCTGTCGAGCCTGCTGAAGTGCCGACCAATCCGCCGACATTCATGCCGCCGACCACACTGTTGCCCGCAACCGAACAGTTGGTAACCGTTGCCGTGGAGCTGCCGGTTATCTTAATAATACCGACCAAGCCGCCGGTATTGTTACCGCCGATGATGCCGCCGGTCACGGTTGTACGGACATCTTCCAAGTCACGCACGGTCAACGCATCCGCCACTTCAATATGGATGTTCTCCAGCGAAGTGCTTCTTCCGACACAGCCGAACAAACCGGCTGCATTGGCGGATTCATCACGGATATACAGGTTGCGGATGACAAATCCGTTTCCGTCAAAATGACCGCAGAAAGGCGAAGCCAATGTGCCAATCGGCTCAAACCCGTTGAACGTTGTGTAACGATTCAACACCTTGTCACTCTCGAGCATATTCAAGTCGATATTGTTCATTTGCAGGAAATGCCTGTCATTGTTGCGCAAGGCACGCATGACATAGAAGTGCTTGGGCTGAGTAATCTGATAGGGATTGTTTTCCGTGCCGTCACCCTCGATTTCAATGCTGGTGAAGGAGGACTCCATCTGAATACCGTAATCGAAATTCAGCACGATGCTGCCAATCATCTCTTTTTCTTCGTCGAAATTGATGGTCATAACACCGGCATTGTAGGTGTAGGTAAACATATCTCCGGTCGGCTCAACGGGTTCTTGAGAGAAGTCATAAACATAAACTTCATCCGTTACCCCGACATCTGCACTGTATTGTGCAGTGGCATCCGCAATCGGCTCACCGTTTGAATCGAGAAGATTGATATCATCCGCCAAGAAGGTCATCTTCGTCTTCGAGAAATACGAATCGTCAACAACCGGATTGAAGAAGCGGAAATATTTATAGTGAGTTGTGGATTCTGCATCGTCTTCATCCAACGGGATAAACGCATTATCCGTATACTGCTGTTCGCTGTAAACGGTCGGATCCTCCTCCAACGCACCGGAAGGAGCCTCGCCTTCCGATACCATGAAGGTTTGAACCTCTGTCGGAACATCGCCGACATTCATGCCGTAGGTACTCTCATCGACCTCACGGTCGGCGATAAAGCGTGACATGCTGTTACAGTCAACATAGGGAACCGGAATCAGCATATAGTTGAACAAATCGGTCTGTGTTTGGAAATCAACGGCAGACATATTGTGGTTACCGTAAAGAACGATATCCTGCGGATAAGAAGAGCCGTAGACATACTGAATGTAGTCGGAAATATTCACCACCGCATCGTTCAAACGCACTCCGTCAACCAAAAGCTTGCCTCGCAAGGCAGCCTTCAGTGCACGACCTTCATCGCCGGAACGCAACGGAACATCGGCACCTGATGATGTGTCACACAAAACAGATGAGCTTGTTTCATCATTCAGAATCGAACGAATTATGCTCCACCAATCCGCAATAACGACAGAACCGCAATCGCTGTCAACAATCGCTCCGTCTGCCATGCGTCCGATCAGCTTGCCTGCATTGGTGTTTCTGTTACGGTTGCGCAGATTATCGGAGCAATCAACGGTTGAACCGTAAACGCTGTTATAAAGGTAGACTTTTGCCGACATAATACAGTCGTTCATCAGCCAAGAGCCGGGATTGTCATTGAAATTATCAATGTTTGATTTGCGAGCGGCACAAGCAATCTTGCCGATTATACCGCCTGCACCACCGGCACACTTCATATCGGTCACAGAATCACGGTTGAAGCCTCTGACCTCACCCTGAACCGTTGAAGCATAGATTTGAATTTTGTCCAAATAGGTGTCCAAATCGACTTCATCCGAACCGGAAACAGAACCGATAATACCGCCGGCAACCGCTTCACGGTTGTTGTTATCGTATCCGTATGTGCCGACCGTTCCGAGGAAGTCAACACCTTCCCAACTGTTATCGACACTACCGATTGTCAGGAAATCGAGGTTTTGAACATTACCGACAGCGCCGCCGGCTGTGTTGAAGTGAGCGGATGTACCACTTGTACCGACAACATAAACGCCGGTTTCATTCTGCTCCAACACAACGACCTGATAAGGATCAACCTCGGGGTCAACGCCCTTGCGCAAACCAACGGCGCAATTCGTGATATCCAAGGAAGCCGTTTCGCTGTCATCAATCTGACCGACAATACCGCCTGCTACATCGTAGCCGACAATCGTATCGCCGCAGACATTGACCGAATAGACGCCCGAAGCACCACTTGACATTGCGGCAACACCGCCGGCAATATCCAACGCAGTGTTGTTGCCGTTGTTGCGGCTGTAGTTGTAGTCCGTAGTTACAACTGTTCCGCAGACAACGGTATCGCTCACTTCGGAACGATCCGCTAATCTTTCTTCGCCTGTTTCGGGGTCATAACAAGTTTCGCCGGTCTCCGGATCCATCGAATCAAGCAAATCAACCGAAGCATTCATCACACCGAACATACCGCCGGCATAGGAAGTGATCTTACCGATGGAGGCCGTGTTACGGTTTGCATAAACACCGCAATTTGCAACATCCAAGTTTTGGAAATAAGATGGGGCCACACCCAGTGAATCAACCGCTTCACCGACAACACCGCCGGAAAGTGTCTGAATGCCATCCGAAGCACTCTGTGCGTTCGCCATACAGGATGCAACAACATCCACGCCGGAAACGCTCGCCGAATACATTGTAATCGAACCGTCCGCCAAGCCGACCAAACCACCGGCATAGACGGAAGCGGCATTCATGCGGGTAATTGCTTTGACATATGCGTTTCCGTCACCGGTGCCCTCAATGCGGATGTTGCGAATAACGGGCATACTACCGCTATCCGTGAAACAGATTGCACCGGCAAGAGCACCTGCATAGCAATCCGTTCCGTCCGAATTGATTACGCTGATTTTCGGATTGATGAAACAAACATCCGACACGATTGCGCCGTCACCGATCTGTGCAAACAAACCGGCATAAGGAGCGTCCTGCTGATCGGTTCCGGTTGCCTGAACGTGCTCGGAGCGAAGCTCCAAGCCATAGATGGCAAAGCTTTCATCGGCGGCTGTGACGGCCGTGTCAACACCTTCACCGCTATCCGCATCCAACAAATGGTTCTTCAGGGTAATATACTGACCTTGGAACGGAACATTGTCGCCGTCATCCTCACTGTACGGGTTGCAAATGGTTGCGCTACCGGTCTCACCATAAACACCGTAGTCGATGTTGCCGATATCGCCGACAACAGCTGACATGGGAACCTCGGAGCAATCATCAAAAGAGTAATTCTCGGCAAAATAATCGTAGAATGAAATCTCGGGTTCTTCATTTTCATCCTCTAAATATGCCGGATTGGGACGCTTAAAGCTACCCAAATAGTCATACAGGCGAATCATAGAATCCGTCGACAAGCCCAATGCATCAATCTCATCGGAAGTATAGGACTTACCGTCGACATCAATATAGACATCGCCAAGTACATCTGCAATGGTCACATCGTCACCATAGCCGTTTTTCAGTGCCGCCTTTTCAGCCGTAATCACATCACCGTCGGACAAAGTCCAGAAGAGATCATAGCACTGAATGATGCGGGCGTTGGCACGGGAATCTTCCTCGGTTGACATATGCTGAAGCTCCGCCAAATTAGACGCATTGAAGAGCAGATAATAGGTATTATCCAAGCCACTGTCATCCACATCCAAACGCCAATACTCTTTTGCACGCACATTGATGAAAATATCCATCGACATACGCAAACCGTTGGAATAGGTAAAGCAAAGGGTTAAATTCAGCTTGTCGTTAAGCGTAACACCGTCTTTCAGTGCAAGCGTGAACGATTTTGCATCATCTTCACGGTCATATGCAACTTCAAATTTATCGGTATTGTCCATAAGCTCAATGGCGGAAAGCTCATAGCTGTATGTCTTATTTTCCGTTCCGTTATTGGAAGTTGTCGTAAAGGAATCCACGCAGGAGGCACTGCCGAACGAATAGTTTTCATCGACAACAGCCGTGTTGAGCGTTATGCTGCCCTGAGCGTTCTCGTCCCAGCTCAACAAAAGAGTGTTGTCGTTCCCTTTATTAAACGATGTGCTGTAGAATTCAAGCACGCCGCTGTCGTTCGGAGTTTCTGTATTGATACGGGTGTATGCCGCAGGATTCAAATAGCCTTCTTCACTGATTTCAAAGTGAGAAGTGGTTGCCTCTGCGCCAACACGGTTCACATCATAGCAGTAACCCGTCGCATACTCGACACCGTTCAAGCATGGATAAGCAGAAAGATCACTATCAAAACCGAACAGAGCAACGAACTCCTGATTGTAATTTGCTGTGGAGAACATCACATGGTAGAACGGATAATTGCTGCCCGTGTCATAATCCGATTCCGTGGGGAAAATGGTAACGTTGCCAGACTGCGTTTGGCAGTAACCAAGCAGAACACCGACGCCGCGCAGGCGACTTGTAAAGCAAGAGTCCCCATTCAAGTTGACAAAATCTGTCGTAACAAGGCAATTGCTGATAAAGTGCGTGCCCGCATCCATGTTGCTAAGGTCGAAATAAGATGAAACACCGTTACGACCAAACACTCTCGGATTCAAGGCACTTGCGAGAACCGAACCAACCAAACCGCCTGCCGTACCATCCGTATAAATCGTTCCACCGACAGAACAACCGCTGATGTGGGTGAAAATCAAAGGAGAGTTGCCATAGAACACACCGATGATGCCACCGATACCGCGGTTAAACACCTGACCAACTTCTGCCGTTTCGGAGCGTGAAAGAGTGGCGTCCATCGTACAATCGGTTACAGTAACGCCAAACTGAGCAAAAACAGTGGAAGCAT
>DNXM01000128.1:6895-10984 GCA_003505905.1 Oscillospiraceae bacterium | reverse complement strand
GAAGCATCAATAGCGGAAGCACTCTCGATACATCCGACGATGCCGCCGACACCGTTGACCGCTTGGATGGTTGTTTTTTCGTCTACCGAACAATCATCAATAAAGTGATTGGAAGTATTGGCATCAACACGAGCCAAAATACCGCCGCTTGCCGAATACGGAACCGCCGATTCGGTATTACCTGTAGCAATATTACCAACCAAGTCCGAATCTTTGATTTCGATTCCCGTCAGCCAAACACCGCCATTCTCGGCAGTGCCGTCTGCACCGAGCGGAGAAGCGCATTCGGTGGCTGAAGCTGAATTACTGTAAGAACCGTAGGTTCCTGCCGATTCAAAGTCATATGCCCACTTTGAGGTATAGGAACGCATCACTGCGCCGCCGACAACCTCACCGACAATGGAGCAATGTTCAACAACAACATCCTGCATGGTGCCGGAGTACGCCATTGCGACACCGGCTGCACCTTTGTCAAGGTTCGTGCCATCAACACCGCTTTCGTCTGTTTGAATAACGGAAACATCACAAACCGTACAATCACTGATGTTCGTCGGATACTGGCTGCTGTGACCCAACAGACCACCCGCGCCTGCAACGGCACGAAGTGAGTTGGTATAGTGACCCTCAGCCGGCGTAACACCATCGGAGACATCCGTACCAACCAGGCAGTTGCGGATAACCGCTGCGGCACTGTTGCTTGTGGGATTGTTCTGGTTGGCAAAGATACCGCCGACCAAACCGCCGACATAATCGGCATAACTGAAATCAAAATGATTCAGCTCAACATTCTCAATCGTAATCGGAGCAACACCTGCAGTACCGGGGGCAAAAACCTTGTCGGCAATCGCACCGACATAGTTACCGGTCGGAGAACCCATCAGCTCCATACCGTCAATCTTGAAATTCTTAACGGTTGCACCGGAAACATTGCCGAATAAGCTTGCACCGATACCGGTATCCGTTGTCTTCATTTGAAGATTCTTGAGGGTTACCTTAAAATCATCCTGATCATACGCAACGGTTTTAGACTCTGATGAAGGAACCAAAACACCGTTCGAACCTAAAGTAGGATAGGAAATGCTATAGCTTGTAAAAGTATATTCACCCTCGGGCAGTGTTTCAAAGCTGCCGGTAAACGGCAAAGCCGCAGTGCCGATCGGAGTCATACCGCCGGGGAAGCTGCCGTCAGAAGCGAACATATCCTCGGTGAATTCAATAACACCGTCCTCGTTATACAAGGCATAGTGCCACGCCATAGACCCTGCCGTTTTGGTCATCTCTTTTGTCACGCCGTCATAAACGCCGGCAATCGTGTAACCGACAACACTCAAATCCAGTGCGCTTTGCACCAAACGGTAATCAACGCCGGTTGAATTATTGTGAGCAACGGTCAGCGGCGGTTGCGACGGTGATTCATACTTAAAGCCACAAGGAATCAAAACCTCCTTGTTGCTCCACTCGCCTTCCTCAGAATAATCGGACAAATAACCGACAAAAGAAATGGAAACAAGCACTGTACCGGCTCGCTGCGCACGAACATCAACGGTTTTTCTCACACCATCTGACGAACTGCTGATATCGGCAACAAAACCATTTGAACCTTGCCAATTGTATTGCGGTTCATCTGCGGCCATGATAACAAAACGGTCTTCGCTCCCCTCGGTAATATCAATTGATTGGGTAACTTTGTAATGGTTGCCACCCGCATCAATGTCATCAAAGAGCGGATCACCCGAATCATCTAAATTGACATCCTGATAATAATCGGGGCAATCCACAAGCGGAAGAACTTCATGCTCATAGTCACCGTTTAAGAAGCCGAACGGCAACAAATCGGGGTCACTGCCGAACGAAGTATAATAGATGTCGCAGAAAATCTGCTCGGGAGTATTAGAGATAACCGACTCGTTGTACAGATCAAAGGTGTAAGCACCTTCACCGGCGGAAATATGACCAACAGCATATCCGCCATAGCAAGTTCCTGTTTTCTCCGATTTAACAGATGAGGAAACCGAAATAGAACCCGCAACTGCTACATCGAATATCATCTGATTCGGAACTTCATCTTCCGACCAATCCCATTGATAATAACCGTTGTCAAAACCTTCATAAAACGAATCCGCAGCGGCTGTTTCACTGAAATCCGTTGCATAGTTCACAACACCGATAACGCCGCCGAGTGCGTGCATACCGGTCAAGCGTCCGTCAAAGACGCTGGTGTAAACATGGATGCCGGGAATAAAGCAGCGGACATTGTACTGATACTGGTTCGTATCGCCATTGGAGCCACCCTTGACCATACCGATCATGCCGCCGGTTCCGACTTTGATTTCCGGTTCAGACGAGGAATTCTCGTTAAAATCCTGCGAAGTGGAAAGCTCCGCCGTGTTGTTCAATGAAGCACTTACTTCGTTGAAGCGGACGACAAAGTTACCGAATTCACCGTAGCCGTTCAACAGCTCATTGGTGAATGCAACACCAACAACACCACCGACGGCAACATTGCCGGTAGAAGTATCGTTACTGTACGGCAACAAGCTTTCAATTGTTGTATTGCTGTCAATCGAACAATACTGAATGGTTGTGTCATGCAAATATGAGTAGGACAAAACAACTTTGTCACGGTTCGGAACCAAGCTGCTGTATTGGAAGCGTGCGTTGGTGCCCATAATGCCGCCGACACCGGAGGCAAGAACAAAGCGATCCGCATCAACAAGCGCTGCCGCTGTGTCGTTGCTTTGGCAATCGCCTGCCACACGGGTTGCGTTGGCAATCGTTGTGATTTGAGAATTTGTAACATGGCAGTCCGTGATAAAATCACGATAGTTCAAGTAGCTGTCATCAAGCCAACCCAACAAATGATACTCATCGGTTTCATCATCGCTAGCATATTGAATTTCAGCATCTGCACCGACAATACCGCCGGTGACAATGCCTTCGATTCGGCTGTTATCAACCGAACAACCGCTGACAAACGGAGCGAGATTCTCACCCTCTTCAACGGCTGTACCGTACTCACCAGAATCCGGCGAATAACCTTGACCATTACCACCGCCGATAATACCGCCAACCGACACATTGCGCATCGGCGCACTGCCGTAGCCCTGATAGGTTGTTTCCGTTGATGCAACATAGGCGTTTTCAACCGAACAATCCACAACAGAGCCGTATACCATGCTTGACGGCATTGCCGTATCAAGGCCGTTGATATTGTTGAAAGAAGTACCGAGGTAGCCCGCAACACCACCAAGGTAATAATAAGATTTGCTCAAAATCTGCATCGCAGATTGTTCCGGCTCAACACTCGCGTCCGAACCGCTGACGAGGCAGTTTGTGAGCACGGCAATAACATTCGCCGCACCGATGATGCCGCCCGCATTACCGTAAGAGAGAATTCTCGTATCCGTAACAGTAACATCATCCGAAACATCCGCTGCACCGATGTTCAAAAGGATTTGATTGTAGCCAATATCGGAATAGCTGTTCAATGCCGAACCGATGATGCCACCTGCATCCATCGTTGCATAAGCTTCCTCGTTGGAATCAAAGGTGCTTTCACGGGCAATGTAGAGGTTATCGGTGTGGGTATCGGTAATATTAAGCTCAATTTCATTTTCAAACTGCTCGCTAAAAACCGTACCGATGACACCGCCGATTGCCATTGTTTGGATGAAATAGTCGGCAGTAAAATAGCCCTGCATAAATTCATTCACACGAGTTGCAACCTTATCGGAAAACTTCGCATCGAAGAAGTAGGAGGTTACACGAACTTTGCTCATGTGGATGCCGGAAATCTCCGCGGAAGTGCCGGAAATCTCACCAATCAAACCACCGATATGACGACCGAAGTTTGAAACATCTTCGGAACCGCCGAGGATTACGGAGTTTGTAACGCAAATGTTACGAACAGGGAAACTGACAACAGCCAAAAGCGTAGAACTGTTGTTGTTAACCAATGAGCCAATCAACGCACCGGCGGAGTCACCGCCGATAACACGAATGTTGTCAATGTTGAAATCCTCGATGCCACGCAAGCCACTGACCGATTCGTGGACGTCGTTTTCACGGTCTGTGTTTTCAGCGGCCTTG
>DNXM01000128.1:247-6868 GCA_003505905.1 Oscillospiraceae bacterium | reverse complement strand
AGCCTTGACAACGCCGAACAAGCCGTTGTTTGTATAATCTTTAACATTTGTTGCGGCAGTAACCGTCACATTGGAAATCGTATAAAGATTGTTGCCATTATCACGCTCACCGATAAAGGCGCCAGTAAACGGATTGCTGATTGTGCCAATCGGATAGAATGTGCGAGCATCGCTTGAGCCGTCAAAATAACTCATATCAATGTCATCACACAGCTCAAAGGAAGCGGCAGCCATGAGTTCATTGTCATCTTGAATTGAATCAGACAAATTCTTCAAATCCGCTGCCGACTTAATCTCCAAATAGCCGTCACCGTCGTCATCGTGCAATCCGCTTGAATTCTGCGCAACAATGTAAATATAGGCAGTCAAGCCGGTCGGACCATAGGTCACTTTGAATATATTCGTGCTGCCGTCTGTAGCATCATCTTTAGCGGAGAAATCAAGCTGAAGAGTGTTTCCGCCGATTGTTGTACGGCTCAACTGATAGTAAACCGTATCACCGGCAGAACCAAGACGAGTCACCGTGAAATCCTTCTCACGCAAATCGGACATCTTCTCAATGTTCTGCGGCAAAGGTAACTCGACCCTTGCATCACCTGAATTCAAGGTGTGATAGCACATATAGTATTGTGCCAAATCAATTGCATTCGTTGTACCCCACAGATGCAACTCATCAAGCGATTGATAGTTACCGAGAACAGGTGCAGATGTATCCCGATAACCATTCCTCGACCAATAAATGTTACGGAATTTGCTCTGCTCCGCTTCCGCATCCGTACAAACCCTGCCGAAAATCGAAGCGACGCCGTCCGGAACCGTCGTGATAACGATACTATTGAGGACATATCCGCCGTTTTCAGCAATATCGCCGATAAAACCGGCAACATTTGATGCTGAATAATCTTTCACAACATCCGCATCAATAATACAGTTATCAATAACATTATTGCTGCTGTCCAAGTAGCCGATAAAGGTACCGACATCGGTTCCCGAGCCTGCATAATGGACGGAAATATCAGACGAACAGCCGTAAACATAAGTGTTACGATAGGCGGCATCTGCAAAAACACCCTGTCTGGAGCCGGAAAGGAGTGCTGATTCACTGGTTTCATTTGTCAAAGAAACATAACAAACCGTTGCACTGAACAGCGAACCGAAAATAGACTTGGCATAACTGTTCGCTTCCAATACAAAATAATCGGGAGTCAAATTCACATTGACTTGCTTCACCGAGCCACCCTGTGAGGAAACAGAAGCAGGATTCGTGGTGTAGTTGGTTTCATCAACCTCAACACCCGTTGAGCGAGAACCAATCACCGCACTGAAAATGCGGCGAGGCGCATAGATGGTGTGCGTAACGCCGTTAAAGCAACCACTTAACTGACCGTAGAAGGCAACCTCCTGCCACTCGTTTTCATCTATGGTCACATCCTGCGTCAGCACATAGTTGCCGTAAGGCGCAAGATAGAGAAACCGAAGCATACCCGAAGACGAAATTTGAAACGGGTCCGAAGAATCATTCGGGTCGCCGATGTTATCGGCTGCTACAATAAAGACATCCCATTTGAAAGCAACCGCAAAAGAACGAAGACCGCTGTAGCCGATTGTTGCATCGGTCAGTGCCATCGTCTGCTGATAAGGCACGGCATCAAGCGAATTAACAACGCCTTGTACCGTATGGCTGAGTGTTGTATCATCGGAATGCGAGAAAGAGGCCGCCGCACCATCCCATCCGTGGGTCGGTTCCGCCAAATTCAAGCTCGTATTTCTGCGAGCAACCACCGCACGCTCGGATACGGATAAATCCTTCGAGCGGTCGCTGATTTCTTCAATAATGGAGCTATCCGATACATTCGGAATTGCATAAGCGGTAATACAACCGCTGATTTCACTAGACCAATAGCAGTTTGTCATCATGCCGGCATTGCCACCGAAGCCGACAACAGCACCGGAAAGGTAATGACCGACATTGTCAATTCGGAACAATGTATAGCACTTAACCAGTGTAGAGGCCTGCGCATCGGATGGGGCGTATGCCAACACACCGCCGGCATAACAAACCGAGCTATATGCAGAAGAAACAAACGAACCTGTTGCAATGCAACCGACAACCGAATTCGCACTATGTGCCGTTGCAGTAACACCGCCGAAATAACAGGGCGTATCCGTCGAAATGAGTGACATATAGAAACCGATGTTTTGAACGGTAACTTGAGCAATCGTACCGTTACCGCCGGCCACAGCACCGCCATAGTAGTAAGGCACTGCATTGGATGCATCATCCGAACGGATAACGGCGCACATATCATAAGATTCGGCTGACGGCTTTGATATTGTGCCGAAAGAACCGCTGACCAACGAGTTTGTCAATGCACCGTCGTTCTTACCGACCAAACCGCCGACATAGCGTCCGCCATAAATGTTGTTTGTCCATTTTTCCTGACCGTCATCGTCTTGACCGCCGAGATAAACCATACAATTCGACACGGTAGAATCTTCATCATTGACACCGCAGAGTCCGCCGATGTAGGCATTTGCCGCCGTGGTCGTCATCTTCAAACGGGAAACCGTACCGCCCGTCACAGTGCCGCGGTTTTGGGCAACCACACCGCCGACATAGTTCGAATCGTTGTTGACGGAAACCCTATAGCATTCAACGCTCACATTACGAACGATACCGCGGTTATCGGCAGCGACCGCAGAAAAGCCGTGATAAATATCGTTGCCGGTGTTTCCGTTTCCGTCCAAATTGCTGAAGGCGGAATCTGTAGACTCTTCCGATGTACTGCCCGAAACATTCATCGTGCAACCGACAACCGTAACATTTTCGATCGTACCACTGTTCTTGAAAGCTACAATAGATGCAGAACGTGCATTCATCAAGCTTACACGGATATTTTCGATTGACAAGTTCTTTACTTCACAGTTGCCATTCATAAAGCCAAACAAACCGAAATATTGATATCCGGAAGCGTCAATCATAGAATTGACATTGGAAGTATAGATTCTGTGATTATTACCGTCAAGCTTGAAGTAAACCGAAGAAGGATTACTGCCTTCTGCCGAAAGCAGATAAGCCGCACTGCCCAAAGCAGAATCGTGGAAATCGTCAATCGTCAGTGCGGTAATATCAATGTCGTTTGTAAGGACGAAATATTTGTCTGCGCTTGCGATGTTATTGATTTTGTTGTAAGCATCCAGCAAATGGGCAATATCGCCGATTTCATAGGGCGATTGCTGCGTACCGAGACCGTTCCATGTAACAGCTGCCTGTGTAGCAATGGAAATGTTCTCATCAACCATCTCGCCGCCATGCGTGGTAACAGAGGGTGCGGAGGCAGCACTCTCATCAGTTGCAGAAAGAGAAGAGGATTCCATATTCTGGTCGGCAAAGACAAGAATATTGTATGCACCCGTAGACGTCAGCAACAATGCAGACGCCAGCAGGATAACTAAAGCTCGAAAAGCCACTCTCTTTCTCATAAGTAACATACCTCCAAAATTTCACCGACAGCCGTCACCCACAGGGGTTGTGCTCCGCCTTTCTGCAAACGGATAAACGATTTGGTCGATGCTTTTACCACGCCATGTGCAAACACAAATTCTACTTAATTTTCTTCCGCTTCGTTCGCCTGAACGGAAGATTTTGCCGGGGATTTTGCCTGCTGCTTCTGTAAAGCCTTTTCCCTTGCAGCCTTTTCTTTTTCCTTCAGCTTTTGCTTTGCCAACCGTTCTTTTTCCTGTTGTAAAGCACGCTGTTTAGCCATTTTCTCTTTTTCTTTCGCCTTTTCTTTAGCCGCTTTTTCTTTTGCCGCCTGTAAAGCTTTTTCCTTTGCGAGCTTTTCCTTCGCCTTTTGCTTTTCCTTGGCTACACGCTCTTTTTCAGCAACCACGGCCTTTTCTTTGGCAATTCGCTCTTTTTCCTTGGCTGCGGCCGCAGCTTTCTTGGCTTTTTCCTGCTGAATTGCCTTTTCTCTTGCCGCTTTTTCCTTTGCCTTTTGCTTTTCAAGCTGTTCTTTGGCTTTTTGTGCTGTCAAGGCTTTTTCCTTTGCAAGGCGCTCTTTCTCTTTTTGCTTCGCCTTCGCAGCCTTTTCTTTGGCAAGTGCTTCCGCTTTTTGTTGAGCTATGCGCTCTTTTTCCTTCTGCTTCGCCAATCGCTCTTTTTCTTTTTGCGCTTCGGCAAGGGCAAGAGCTTTTGCTTTTTCCTGCTCTCGCTTAATTGCTTCTTTTCTTGCTTTTTCTTCCTCCATCGCACGGAGCTTTGCCTCACGAGCCTTTTCACGCTCCAAACGAGCCTTTTCTTTTTCTTTTGCGATGCGAGCCAATTCCTGCTCACGCAGCTTCGCTTTGCGAATCTTTTCTTTCTCTTTTGCTTTTCTTGCCTTCTCTGCGGCAAGTGCCTTTTCCTTTTGCGCCTTGATGCGAGCTTTTTCTCGTGCCTTGCGCTGTTTTTCCAACTCAAGCTCTCTTGCAATCTTTGCCTTTTCACGCTCAATCTTGCGCTTCTCAATTTCTTTCTGACGCTGAATTTCAGCCTTAATCCTTGCCTCGATTTCAGCCTTGCGCTCATTTTCAGATGCCAATGCACGGTCGAGCGCTTCATTGATTTTGGTTTCACCGGCAGTTTTCTTCTTGTTGGCTCGTTTCAGCTCATCAATAAAGACCTTGCGGATTTCAACCTCTTCCATATCATAGTTCAGAACCAAATCTTCTGCCAAACGCTTAAGAAGCTTCGGTTTCAACTTGCGCTTTTTCAGCTTTGACTCTTCAAAGACCTGTTCACCGACATTCTTTTTGAGGAGCATATAGTTGACCGTTGCCAGCTTGAACAAATCGGATTTATAGTCATCCGGCACAAGCTCATCGGATTCTTTGGCAATAATCTCATAACCGACTTCATCATAAGAAGAAATGAACTGCCAAAGAGTAAGGCAAGCACGGAAGTCAGGGTTCTTCTGAATGACATTGGTGCGCATAATCGGAGGACGAACCGGCGTGCAATGCTCCAAATCACGCATGAAAGAAGAGGAGCAGAAACCACTGATGATGCGCTTAATTCGCTCAATTCTCTCTAAAGCGGTTGCGTTTTCACCTACTTGGGAACGGGCATCTGCCATCTTTTCATCGCCCATGGCGGCGACCGCCTGTGTTGAAACCTCTAACTTGTAGGTAACGGTTTCATTGCCTTTCTTAAACTCGCTGTTCATTTTCAAGGAGGACATATTCTCATCCTGCTCCATGTTGAACAAAACATTGTAACGAGTGTCAATGAAATGGCGAAGGTTGCGCAAAAGGGTAAAAATGAAACGGTTCTCGTAAATTTCAAAGCTTTCCTCACGGAAAACATTCAAAATCTGGCTGGGTGTAACACGGTCACCATCCACACGGGCAATCATGCTGGTATGCTGCGCCAAGTGACGAACGGATTCCGCCGTAATTTTTCTTGCACGCTCAATCGGAACAATTTCCTCTTCCTGAACGATGAACTTACGGGGATTGCGAACAATCGTATCAAGGGGAACGATACAAGCCTCAATCGCTTCAACCCATTTTAAGTCAATCTTTTTCTCGAAGAAACGGTTGAACAGCGAAACTTCCGTCTTGCCGGTTTCCATTGCTTCGAGCATATGATCGTAATATTCATCACCGGAGGTAAGAGCCAAAATATTGCTCTGATAATTGCCGTAGAGTTCCTCGTATGAAGTGGCCATTTGTTTCTCCCCTTAGTTGAAATTATGTGCATATTCAGAATAAATGTCGGCAAATATTTCCAACATCTATTCTCAAAACGCACATTACCGCCCCATTTGAGGGGCGGAAGTGCATTATTATTTGTTAAATCATCTTCTGAAGTCGCTCAAGATATTCCTTGGATTCCATCATGTTGGACTTGCCGAAGTGCTTGTTCAAGTAAGTAATCAAGCCGGAGATTTCATCACGGATGAAGGAAAGGTTGAGGGATTCAAACTTTCTGAGAATCTTGTGGCAAAGAACAAAGTCAAGACCGTCGATTTCCGTGCCGCCGCAGCCGACATAAGCCGGAACAAATTCCTGCAGCTGCTTAACAATACGGTTACCGAAAGCAAGACGGAAGTGTTCGATAACATAGTCGTCAAGCTCGGCAAGCTTACGAAGGCTTTCTTCGGAAACTTTGTATTTTTCTTTACACTCGGCAAACATTGCCTCAACGTGTTTGTAGCTGATGGTAAGGTTGTCGGTCCAGGGGGCTTCGAAGAACTTACCCTTGGTGTTAATGTCAATCGGAATAGCACGGTCGTAAACCTTATCGGTAACGGCGAAGGTCGAGTCATCGTTATTGATGGTGCCGATATACCACATATTTTCGGGTAGCTTCAGCTTACCGTCGTTGAGGTGCTTCGGGTCAGTCGGCCAAACCGAGGGAACCAAGCTGACAATCCATTCGTCACGGCTGGGCATTTCGAGGATGGAAAGCATTTCTGCGAAGTAATACTCAACACGGGCGATGTTCATTTCGTCGAGGATAGTCAAATAGATGTCTTCTTTGAAGGTGGCTTCGTACATCTTCTTCAAAACTTCGGTTTCGTTGAAGCGCTTGGTGAATTCGTTGAAGTAGCCGAACAGCTCGGTACGGTCACGCCA
>DNXM01000128.1:0-170 GCA_003505905.1 Oscillospiraceae bacterium | reverse complement strand
TACCGGTACCGGAAATACCTTGCAGGATAATCAAACGAGTTGATGCAAATGCGGCAAGGAACAAACGGAGCGTTCTGGGTTCATAATAAAGACCCATACGGGATGCGGCAAAGTTGCGGTACATATCGACAATGCCAGGCAAGTCAATTTCGTTGTTGTAAACCGGGGGA
>DNXM01000190.1:14102-19110 GCA_003505905.1 Oscillospiraceae bacterium | reverse complement strand
TACGGTCAGCCCATGCACGCATTTGACCTGCGCTACCTCAACGGCGGTCAGGTGATTGTGCGAAAAGCGAAAAACGGCGAAACCATCACCACATTGGACGGCGTGGAACGCAGTTTGACCGATGAAATGCTTGTGATTGCCGACACCGATAAGCCGGTCGCCGTTGCCGGTGTCATGGGCGGCGAATACAGCGGTATCATGGACGATACAACCACCATCGTGTTTGAATCTGCTTGCTTCAACGGTCCGTCCATCCGTATGACCGCCAAGAAGCTCGGTATGCGCACCGAGGCTTCCTCCCGTTATGACAAACAGCTTGACCCGAGAGGATGCCGCAAGATGCTCAACCGTGCGTTGCAGTTGGTTCAGCAGCTCGGCGCAGGCGAAGTGGTCAACGGCGTTGTGGATTGCGACTGCTCCGATGTCAGCGATTTCACCTTGCCCTTTGAGCCGGATTGGGTGAACAATTTTATCGGCATCAATGTTTCCGCCGAGGAGCAGAAGGCGATTTTGGAGCGTCTGGGATGCAAAATCGAAAACGGCTTGATTGTGGTTCCGTCCTTCCGCAACGATTTGCGCCATAAGGCGGATATTTCCGAAGAAATTGCCCGTTTCTACGGCTATGATAAAATTGAGGACCGTCAGTTGTCCGGCGTGGCAAATGCCCAGCTGACGCCGTTCCAAAAGCTCGAAAAGCTCGCAGGCGAAACCATGCGTGCGTGCGGCTTGAGTGAAATTTGCACCTATCCGTTCATCAGCCCGAAGTATTACGACAAAATCGAGCTTCCTGCCGACAGCAAATACAGACAGTGCGTCACCATCACCAATCCTTTGGGTGAAGATACCGGCGTTATGCGTACCACCATGCTGCCGTCGATGTTGGAAACGCTTTCGCTCAACTATAATAACCGCAATGCCCGTGCCGCCTTGTATGAGTTGGCAAGAGTTTATGAGAGCAACGGACTGAAGGACTTGCCGAATGAAAAGAATATGCTTTGCATAGGTATGTACGGCGAGGGTGTCGATTACTTTGCACTTAAAGGCATTGTTGAAGAATTTTTGGACTTGCTCGGCTTGAATGACTGTGATATTGAGCCTCTTTGTGACAATCCGACCTTCCA
This sequence comes from Oscillospiraceae bacterium, assembly GCA_003505905.1. Classification (GTDB taxonomy): domain Bacteria; phylum Bacillota; class Clostridia; order Oscillospirales; family Acutalibacteraceae; genus UBA8612. The sequence continues at coordinate 17,989 of DNXM01000190.1, read as the reverse complement.
CCCGGGTCGCACGGCTCAAGTGAAAATCGGCGAGCGTGAAATCGCCGTCATGGGCGAAATTCATCCGCAGGTGCAGAGCAACTATTCCATCGGTGTCAAGGTCTATGCGGCACAGATTGATTTCGATGCCTGCTTTGAATTGAGCAACCTCAAGCGCACCTATAAGCAGTTGCCCAAGTATCCGGCTTTGTCCCGTGATATTGCGTGTGTTTGCAAAAAGGCAATGCCCGTGCTTTTGCTCAAGCGCACCATCAAGAATGCCATGGGCGCAAACTTGGAAAGCATCAACCTGTTTGATGTTTACGAGGGCGCACAGATTCCCGAGGGAATGAAGAGCGTTGCGTTCAGTATGCGCCTGCGTGCTGCCGACCGTACCTTGACGGATGAAGAGGCGGATGCCGCCATGAAGCGCTCCGTTAAAGCGTTGGAAAAACTCGGCGTTTCCCTGCGTGCATAAATCACGGAAAAACACTTGTATTCTCAAGAGAACCCGTGTATAATAGTAATGGAATCATTTTTTCGGAGGTGTCATAAATGACCGATAAAACCATCCAGTTCTCCATTCGGGATGAACACGAAACCGAAATGCGCAAGACAATTCAAATTGTTTATGACGCTTTGAAAGAAAAGGGCTATAACCCGACCAATCAAATCGTCGGCTATATCCTTTCCGAGGATCCGACTTATATCACAACTCACAACAACGCCCGTGCGCTGCTGCGTCGGATTGACCGATATGAGTTGTTGCAATCCTTGGTGAAGAACTACATTCAAAAATAAAGGGGATTTCCACTATGGCAGAGAAAAAGAAAGCCAAGTTCCTCAGCTACAAGGGCAAGCCCCTGGTTCGCTGCGGCAATACCATCTATTACGGCAACATGAATGAGCCGTATGTTATTTTAATTCAAATCAAGAGCAGCAAAAAGGTTCAGGAGCTGGAGGTTGCGGACAAAGTTGTTGTTCAGCTTGTCAAAACCGACCCAACCCTTCGCCCGAAAGACAGCATCGTTAAAAAGGCGGACAAAATGAACTTGTTCCAAGCTATGGATATCGGTGTTGTGTGGCTGGATTTGGCTTTGAAAAAGTAATTGGTTCACAACAGAGGGGCTTCTTTGCGAGTCCCTCTTTTTGTTGCTTTTTTCAGCCTTTTGCCGAAAATAGGACGGTAACGGTTGAAAACAGGAAAGACTTGTGCTATAATGTAATAGTTTTAACACTTCTCACATGAAGGAATGGTGAATTTATGTCAGGACATAACAAATGGAGCACGATTAAGCGCAAAAAGGAAAAAACAGACGGTCAGCGCGCAAAAGTGTTCACCAAAATGGGCAGAGAGATTGCGGTTGCCGTGCGTGAAGGCGGACCGGATCCCTCCTCAAACTCAAAATTGAAGGATATCATCGCCAAGGCAAAAGCCGCAAATGTGCCGAATGATAACATTGAGCGTATCATCAAAAAGGCGAGCGGTGAGCAGGGCGGTGCCGATTACGAAGAAATCGTCTATGAGGGCTACGGTCCCTGCGGTATTGCCGTAATTGTCGAAACCTTGACCGATAACCGCAACCGTACCGCAGGTGATGTCAGACACTACTTTGACAAGTACGGCGGAAATATGGGTCAGAGCGGCTGTGTTTCCTTTATGTTCAACCGCCAGGGCGTTATCCTTATCGAGAGCGAAGACGTCGATGAAGAAACCCTGATGGAGGCTGCTTTGGAAGCCGGCGCCGTCGACTTTGTTACCGAAGACGAAAATGTGTTTGATATCCGTACCGAACCGAACGACCTCGGCACGGTTCGTGACGCTTTGGAAGCCAAGGGCTACAAGTATGTTGTTGCCGAAGTGCAGTACATTCCCACGACTTACACGGCTTTGACCGATGAAGATGCTATCAAGAACATGAACAAGATGCTTGAAATGTTTGACGATAACGATGACATTCAGGAAGTGTGGCACAACTGGGAAAACCCCGACGACGAATGAAAACTACTCCTATGAAGGAAGTTGACATTTACGATTTTGACCACACCGTGATTCCGCTGGACAGTGGGTCGCTGTTTTATCTGTACTGTTTGGTTCACAATCCGTGGATTATCGTTTTCGCACCGTTTCAGCTGATAACGGGTCTGCTTTATCTGCTTCATTTCTACGATTTAACCAAAGAAAAATCTTTTTTCTTTCAGTACATTCGTTTGATTAACCTCGAAAAGAATGTCAAAGGCTTTTGGGATAAACACGAAAAGCAGATTTTCGATTGGTTTCAAAAGCCGAATCGGGAGCGGACAACGGTTGTTATCAGCGCAAGCCCCGAATTTTTGCTCAAAGAAATTGCCGAACGGCTGGAAGTTGACTGTTTAATTGCCACCCGTCACGACCCGAAAACAGCTGTTTTAATCGGTCGTAACTGCAAGGTGGAAGAAAAAGTCAGACGCTTCCGGGAAGAAATCGGCGAGTGCCGTGTGGTCTGCGTGTATTCCGACAGCTTGAAGCACGATCAACCGATTTTTTCGTTGGGGGAGCGTTGCTTTCATGTCCTCAAGCACGGCGAACGGAAAGAATTTCGCTACGGTGATGTTTATCCGAATAACTGAGTATAGCAATCAGCCGGTCGATTTTTCGGTCGGCTCTTTCTTTTTGCTCTGTCCTTTCCGAAATACCTTTCCGAAATATTATTTGTTTTTCTTGCCTTTTCTTTTGAGATATAGTAAAATATTTAAGATTGGCGGTGAAATCTTGTATCAGAAACAATTTGTTGAATTGCGAAAAAAAGCGATTGAAAAGCAGTTCGGTCGCATGAATGATATGCAGCGCAAGGCTATTTTTCAAACCAACGGTCCCGTGCTTGTTTTGGCAGGAGCGGGAAGCGGAAAAACCACCGTTTTGGTCAATCGCATTGCGAATATGATTAAATTCGGTTCGGCGTATCAGTCCGACACGGTTTACGGCACGGTGGATGCCCGGGATGTGGCGAATTTGCAGGCGTATTTGGATGGTGACGATTTTGCCTATGCGCCGATTGAGCGGTTGATGCGTGTGAATGCGCCCCGTCCGTGGGAGATTTTGGCGATTACCTTCACCAACAAGGCTGCCCGTGAGCTGAAAGACCGCTTGGAGTCGTTCCTCGGTGCGGATGCACAGGATATTTGGGCGGCAACCTTCCATTCCGCCTGTGCCAGAATTTTGCGCCGTGACGGTGAAAAAATCGGCTTTTCCAATCATTTCACCATTTATGATACGGATGATTCCAAAAAAGCGATGAAGGAGTGTCAGCGTGCGCTGAACATTGACGAACGCTTGGTTTCGCATAAATCTGCCTTGGGCGAAATCAGCCGTGCGAAGGACAACTTAATCAGCCCCGAAGAATACGAAAGCACAGCAGGGGCGGACTTTGCCAAGCAAAAAATTGCAGAGCTTTACAAAATGTATCAGGAAAACCTGAAAAAAGCCGATGCAATGGATTTTGACGACATTATTTACTATACGGTTACTCTTTTGGAGAAAAATCCCGACTTGCTGGAATACTACCAAAACCGTTTCAAGTACATCATGGTGGACGAGTATCAGGACACGAACCATGCGCAGTATCGCTTGGTCAGCCTCCTTGCTTCTTCTCACCAAAACCTCTGCGTTGTCGGCGATGATGACCAGAGTATTTACAAATTCCGTGGTGCAACCATCGAGAACATCCTCAGCTTTGAATCGCAGTTTAAAAATGCAACCGTGATTCGTTTGGAGCAAAACTACCGTTCCACGCAGAATATTTTGGATGCGGCGAATGCCGTCATTGCCAACAACACCCAGCGCAAGGGTAAGAATCTGTGGACGGATCAAGGCAGCGGCGACAAAATTATCGTCAACACCTCGTACGATGAGCAGACGGAGGCACGCT
>DNXM01000190.1:7644-14083 GCA_003505905.1 Oscillospiraceae bacterium | reverse complement strand
CCAACGGAGGCACGCTTTATTGCCGATACGGTGCTCAACGGCGTTGCGGCAGGCGGTCATTTCAGCGATTATGCGGTGCTGTACCGAGCCAATGCGCAGTCCAACGGTGTTGAAAATGCGTTTGTCCGTATGGGTGTTCCTTATTCCATTTTCGGCGGTCACAAGTTTTACGACCGCAAGGAAATCCGGGATGCCATTGCGTATTTGACGGTGCTCAATAATCCTTCGGACGATATTCGCCTGCGCCGCATTATCAACGAACCCAAAAGGGGAATCGGCGATACGACCATGGCTCATGCGGCGGATATTGCCAATTCGCTTGGTATCGGCATTTTTGAAGTGATTAAAAATGCCGAAGATTATCCCTCACTCAGCCGTGCGGCAGGCAAGCTGAAAGAATTCACCGACATGATGGAGGACTGCATTGCAAAAGGCGAAGAGCTTTCCCTGCGTGAATGGTTCGACTATTGCATGAAGGTGAGCGGATATGTTGATTCGCTTTCTCTCGACCCGGCTTCTTATGTCGACCGCTTGGCGAACATCAACGAGCTTGCAGGCAACCTTGACCACTATGCCGAAGAAAACGATGAACCGACCTTGACGGGCTTTTTGGAAGAAGTGGCGTTGATGACGGACATTGATAACCTCAACGAGCAAAGCGACCGTGCCGTGATGATGACGATGCATTCGGCAAAGGGCTTGGAATTCAACACGGTGTTTCTTGTCGGCATGGAGGAGGGCGTCTTCCCCGGAATGCAGGCGGTTTACAATCCCTCCGAAATTGAAGAAGAACGCCGTTTAGCTTATGTCGGCATCACAAGGGCAAAAAAACAGCTCATTATAACCAAGGCAAAGTCCCGAATGCTTTACGGTTCGACTACATTCAATCGTCCGTCCCGTTTTCTGGAAGAAATTCCGCACGAGCTTATCAAGGAAACGGGCGTGAACGAACGACCCAAGCCGAGCGGCGGATTTACTTCCGCAAGAGCTGCCGCACCTGCGCCGAAAACGGGCTTGGCAGGTTTGAAGTCCGCTTCTTCTGCCATGAATAAGCCGTCGGCGGCTTCGACAGACATTGATTTTGCGGTAGGCGATACGGTGGAGCACGGCACCTTCGGCAAGGGTGTTGTGCTGTCGGTCAAAAAGATGGGAAACGATGCCTTGCTTGAAATTGCGTTTGAATCAACAGGTACCAAAAAGCTCATGGCAAAGTTTGCCAAACTGAAAAAGGTATAAATTTTATTTGCATAGGAGATGTCAACCATGTCAAAAACCATTCCCAACGGTGTATACCCGACCATGATTACCCCTTATACGGCAGATAACAAGATTGATTACGGTGCCGTGGAACAGCTTCTCAATTGGTACAGCGAAAAGGGCTGTGACGGTATTTTTGCCATCTGTCAGTCAAGCGAAATTTTTTTCCTTTCATTTGAGGAGCGTTACAATCTTCTCAAATTTGTGATGCAGCACGCTCCGAAAAATCTCACCATTGTTGCCTCCGGTCACACAGCGGACGACCTTGACCAACAGCTTTACGAAGCACAGAAGTTCATTGAGCTCGGCGCAGAGGGTTATGTTTTCATTTCCAACCGCCTTGCCAAGCAGGGTGAGAGCGATGATGTGTTCCTGAAGAATGCCGATATGTTTATGGAAGCTTTGCCCGACACATCGTTCGGCATCTATGAGTGCCCCTATCCCTACAAGCGTTTGATGATGCCCGAAACGCTCGGAAAGTTGGCTCAAACCGGTCGCTTTTCGTTCCTCAAGGATACTTGCTGCAGCTTGAAAATGATTCGGGAAAAGTTGGATGCCGTCAAGGGCACCGGTTTGAAGATTTACAACGCCAATGCCGCCACATTGCTGGAGAGCTTGAAGATGGGTTGTGCCGGTTATTCGGGCGTTATGGCAAACTTCCACCCCGAAATCTATGCTTGGCTGTGCAAAAACTTTGAAAAAGACCCCGAAAAGGCAGAGCTGGTTCAGTCGGTTCTCGGCTATTTCTCCGTGACCGAGCGTCAGGTGTATCCCATCAACGCAAAGTACTACCTCGGTTTGGATGGCTTGAACCTCGGTTATACTTCTCGTGCCCGCAGTGTCGATGAGTTCGGCGAGAGCAGCCGGATGGAAATTCAGCAGATGAAGGTTGTCACGGATTTTGTCAAAAAGACTCTCAATATTCAGTAATTTCCAAAGGAGCTTGTTATGAAAACCCACTTGAAACGAATTCTTTGTTTAGCCTTAACACTTGCCATTGTGTTCACAACAACGGCGGTTTGTTACGCAGACAGCGAAAAATGCAGCTGTAAGAATATCCCCGTTGTCCATGTTGACGGTATCGGCGGCGCACTGTTTTTGCAGAACGAGGACGGCTCAAGAGAGCAGGTTTTTCCGCCCGAAACCGATTCGGTCGTAAAGGCATTGCTTCGCATCCTGCCGTTTCTGCCGTTGGCTTCGTTCAGCGGCGATTGGAGCATTTTTGAGCGTGCGCTGTCGTTGTCGGCAGGTCAACTGTTTGAAGTGCTTCGGTGTGACCCAGACGGTAATTCAGTTTACAATATCCAGCCGAATCCCTGCGATGAAGTGAAGCGCTCCACGCACAACAACCCGGACAAGCGCTACAACTTCTCATACGATTGGCGGCTTGACCCGTTGAAAACGGCGGCAGAGCTGGATAAGTACATTGACAAAGTGCGTTCGGTGACCGGTCACGACAAGGTTATTTTGGAAAGCTACAGCGAGGGTGGAGAAATTTGTCTTGCCTACATCGGCGCATACGGCGGCGGAAAAATCGAAAAGTACATTACCCGTTGCGCCGCATTTCAGGGCGTAAGCGTTGTCGGTTATATTTTCACGGGAAAAATGCGTGTGGATGCCGAACAGACGGTGAATTTCCTCAGCACAATCATTCCGACAATGCTCGGTGAAAACGAAACGCTTACCAATACCGTAAAAGTGCTGAAGGTGACAGGCATCCTCAGCGCCTTGTGCAAGCTTGCCAACCGTTTTATCGAGGGCAATTTTGACGGCTTTTTTGAGCATTTTGCATTGCCGTATTTCGGCTATATGCTCGGCGTTGTTGACTTCACGCCGGATGAGTTTTACTCCGAGGTTCGTACAAAATACGCCGAAAAGCCCTACCACAAAGTCTATTTGGAAAAAATGGATAATTACCATGAAATCCAAAAGAATGCCAAAACGGTTTTGACCGAGGCTGTGGAGGGCGGCATGAAAATCTGTATTGTGTCCAACTACGGCTGTTATGTAATGCCCTTTGTCGGGAACAACGCTTACCAGTCGGATGGTTTGATTGACTCCGCAAAATCAAGCGGCGGCGTTACCTTTGCTCCTGTCGGTCAAACGCTCGGTGCAAATTACACGCAAAAGGTGAACGACGGTCACAACCACTTGGCACCCGACGGCAGTGCGGACGCCTCCACTTGTATGTTCCCCGAATATACTTGGCTGGTCAACGGCTTCTGCCATTGGAATTCACCGAGCGATTTGATGAAATGGCTGATTCGCTACGACGGTCAGCCGACGGTGTTTACCGATTCCCGTTATCCGCAGTTTTCACTCGGTAATCCGAATGACAGCACGACTGCTCCCATGAAATAAGTTTTCTTTCCTCCCCAAATGATGCTTTTGCGTTGTTTGGGGATTTTTTTCTTTTTGAGCGACGGAAAATGACCGTTTTTTCGCTTGCTTTGCGGTATGCTGAAAGCATAAAAGGGGTTGAAAAATGAAACAGGTCATTTATGTGGATGTGCTTTTGGCGCTGAATTTACTGCTGTCTTTTTTTCTGCTCTCGGCGGCAGGACGGCTTGCAAATGAGCGTGTGTCGGTCGGACGAATGCTGCTCGGCAGTTTTTTGGGAAGTGCGGTTTCTCTGACCGTTTTTTTACCGCAGTGCGGTATTGTGCTCGGTTTTTTGCTTCGGGCTGTGCTGCTCCTGCCGGTTGTCTTTGCTGCCTTCGGCTTCGGTTCACTGCGCCGCTATGTTCGGCTGTGGCTCATTACCGCAGGGGTTAGCTGTCTGTTTGCCGGCGCATTGGTCGGAGCGTGGTTTTTGTTCAAGCCGAGCGGTTTGGTACTGCGCAACGGAGCGGTTTATTTTGAAATCGGTTTTTTGCCGCTCGTGTTGGGCTGTGGTGCATTTTATGCGGCAATTTGGCTGTTTCGCCGTTTCTTTGCCAAGCGGAATGATGAAAAAGCATCGTGCTTTGTTCGCTTTGAATACAATTCCAAGGTTTTTACCTGCAAGGGAATGGTAGACACCGCCAACACGCTCAAGGACCCTTTTACAGGGCAGGCAGTGCAGGTGATTTCCGAAAGCTTGGCGCACCGATTGATACCGGCATACGGCGGCGAAGCAACGCAGCAATTGGCGGCGGGAATGCGCTTGCTTCCGTGCGTCACCGCAAACGGTGAGGGTACAATGCCGGCCTTTGATGTGTCGCTGTTTTCAGCAAAAACAGCGCAGGAAACGGCTCAATTACCCCGTGCGGTGCTGGCGATTTCTTCAAACCGACATTTTTCGCAGGGGTGCGAAATTTTAGTAAATGCAACGGTTCTTTTTGAATCGGAGAAAGGCGGAAGAAAACATGAAAATCATCCGATGGGTTCGTCAATTCATCAAAAAACAAAGGGCAAAAAAGAACGGTCAAATTCATTACATAAACGGTCCCGATACGCTCCCGGCACCGCTGAACAGCAGGCAGGAGAAGGAGCTGACCGAGCGAATTGCACAAGGCGATGAACAGGCGAGAGAACCGCTGATTGTGCATAATCTCCGCTTGGTGGTCTACATTGCACGCAAATTCGAAAACAGCGGTGTCGGCATTGAGGATTTGATTTCTATCGGCACCATCGGCTTGATAAAGGCGGTCAATACCTTTCGTCCCGACCGAAATATTAAGCTTGCCACTTACGCATCCCGCTGTATCGAAAACGAAATTCTCATGCATATGCGCAAAATCTCCAACAGCCGCACCGAAATATCCATTGACGAACCGCTGAATGTCGATTGGGACGGGAACGAGCTGCTGCTGTCGGATATTTTAGGGAGCGAGAGCGATGAGGTGAATGTGGATTTGGAACGGCAGGACGAAACGGACCTGCTGCTGCACATTGTGAATCGTTTGGATGAAAGAGAGCATCGCATTATGTGCCTGCGGTTCGGTTTGGGCGGCGGAAAAGAATATACGCAAAAGGAAGTGGCGGACTTACTCGGTATTTCGCAAAGCTATATTTCACGCTTGGAAAAGCGAATATTACGGCAAATTCGTGAGGAGCTGGAACGAGCCTATTCCTGATGTTTTCGCTTGCTAAATGTTTCAAAATCGTGTATGATAAAACGGACGGATTTTTCGTCCGTTTATTTGTTTTTCGGTGGTGAAAGTGATGAAAACAGCGGCGGTGATTGCCGAATTCAATCCATTCCACTCGGGGCACGCTTATTTACTTCAAAAGCTGCGTGAAAACGGTGCGGAACAAATTGTTGTGGTTATGAGCGGAAACTTCGTTCAGCGTGGCGATTATGCCGTTTTCGATAAGTTTGACCGTGCGCAAATTGCCGTGAAAAACGGCGCCGATTTGGTGGTGGAGCTGCCCTTGCCGTGGGCGATGTCGGGGGCACAGACTTTTGCCTCGGGCGGTGTCACTTTGGTTCGTGCGTTCCGTTCGGTGGATTCGCTCGGCTTCGGGTGCGAGTGCGGCGATGCAGGCGCTTTGTTTCAACTTGTTCAAGCTATGAAACAGCCCGGTTTTTCGCAAGCTGTTCAGCTTGAAATGAGTCGGGGAATCACCTTTGCCGCGGCTCGGCAGAAGGCCTGTGAGAATTTGCTCGGCACCGAGAAAGCTTCTTTGCTGTCTTCTCCGAATAATGCGCTGGCGGTCGAATATCTGACTGCCTTACAGGATACAACTATAGTGCCGTTTGCTGTCAAGCGAATCGGTGCGGAGCATGATTCGATGCTCGAAAAAGAAACCGTTTCGGGTTCTCTGCTGCGTGAAAAAATACGCAGGGGTGAAGATGCTTCTGAGTTCGTTCCGACGGAGCTGCTTTCGTGTGAACCGACCGAATGCAACCGCTTGGATACGGCGGTGCTTTCAAAATTGAGAACGATGAAAAAACAGGATTTTTTTCTTGCTCCCGATTTGTCGGAGGGCTTGGAAAACCGCATATTTTCGGCTGTGCAGGAAGCGGAATCGTTGGAGGATTTGTTCTTGCGCAGTAAAACCAAACGCTACACACTCGCCCGTATTCGACGCATTGTGTGGAGCTTGTTCCTCGGTGTATTGAAAGAGGATACACATTTATCGCCGCCGTATTTGCGTGTTTTGGCGGCAAACGAGCAAGGGAAAAAGCTTTTGTCCGATGCGGATTTGCCGATTGTGGCAAGAGTAGGACAGGTAGATTCCTTGGACGAACGGGCAA
>DNXM01000190.1:6511-7633 GCA_003505905.1 Oscillospiraceae bacterium | reverse complement strand
CAAAGCGGATTTTTGCGTTGGAATGTGAAGCAGACGATGTGTTCGGATTGTGTTTTGCCAAACCGAAGCCGACAAAAAGCTACCTTTGCCGAAAAATATGAATGTGTTCACAATTTATTAAGAGGAAAACGGTAAAATTTCTTTAATTTTCCATCATTTCTCTTGCATTGTGTGGTATAATACGAATTTAATAATGAACGAAAGGCAAGGTGATAGGATGGCTTCCGAAACCGTTAATGTGATTCTCGAAGAAGAAAGAAAGGCAAGCGAAGCGTATCGGGTCGCTTGCGATAAAGCACAGGAAATCATCCGACTGGCAAAAGAAAAAGCACAGGCGGACATGGAAGAAGAAATGAAAAATGCGGATGAACGAGCCAAAGCGAAATCAGCCGCCGCCGAAAAAAAGGCAACCGAAATCCTTGCCGCCGCCGCAAAAGAATCACAGGCGGAGTGTATGGAGATTGTTGCCGTTGGCAAAGCAAAACGCAACGAAACAACAAAAGCAATTTTGCAAGCGATTATTCCCGTTTAATCGGATGGATACAACATCGTAAAGGAGGTGTTGCTTTTGGCGAAGCTGAAAATGATGAAAATCGAACTGCTTGCCTTGTTGGAGGACAGCAAGAAGATTATTGACACGCTGCAGCGTTTGGGCGTGGTGGAGCTTTCCGATGAAGAAAAGGTCGAGGGTCTGCAAAAGTTTTCAACGGCAGGCTGTGTGTCACAGTTTGAAAAGTATTTGCAAACGGCGCTGAATGCGCAGGCTGTTCTGACCAAATACGCTCCCGTTCAAAAATCAATGCTTCATTCACTGCTTGATTCGTTCTCGGCTCGAAAAGAGTTAAGTGTGAAAGAATTTGAAAGTTTCATCGACCGAGCGGATGAGATTTTTTCGGTTTGCACGGACATCTTGGCTTTCCAAAAGGATATTGACGAACGGAAAGCGGACATTGTCCGTTTACAGGCGCAACGGGATGCGTTGGAGCCTTGGAAGGATTTGGACATTCCGCTGAAAAACCAAAACACGGCAGGAACACGGTTGGTGTTCGGCTGTCTGCCGGATTTGCGAACACGGGAGGAAATTCTCACTTCTTTGGCGCAGGAGGCTCCGCAGGCTCAAAC
>DNXM01000190.1:0-6469 GCA_003505905.1 Oscillospiraceae bacterium | reverse complement strand
AAACCTGCTTTGCGGTTTGGTCGCATGAAAGCTGTGCGGAAGAGGTTGAGCAGGCTCTGCGCATGATGGGCGTCAACCGACCGCCCGAAACTTTTTCGGAATTGCCGATACAGCGTGTGAAAAAGTACACCGAACGCATTCGTGAGAATGAAGAAAAAATCAAGCAGGATATCGACAGCCTTGCGGCGCTGGGCAATCGGAACGGCGACATTGAATTTGTCATTGATTATTTCACCATTCGAAAAGAAAAATACGATGCCCTCAACCGCTTGGCGATGAGCGAACGGTGTTTTGTCCTCAGTGGCTACATTCCCGAACGGGAGGCGGACAAGCTCAAAGCCCGAATCGAAACGGAATACTGTGCGGCGGTCAATCTCTCCGAAGTTTCTGAGGAGGAAGATGCGCCGATTTTGCTGGAAAACAATACCTTTTCCGCACCCGTTGAATCCATCACCGAAATGTATTCCATGCCGTCGAATAAGGATGTTGACCCGAACCCCGTCATGGCGTTTTTCTACTATGTGTTCTTTGGTTTGATGCTTTCCGATGCAGGCTACGGCTTGATTATGGTCATTGCCATGCTCGTTGCCAAGAAAAAGCTGAAGATGGAAGAAAAAATGAAAAAAACCGTGAATATGTTCCTGTATTCGGGCATTGCCACGATTTTTTGGGGTGTGATGTTCGGCAGTTATTTCGGCGACATCATTCCCGTGATTTACTCGAACTTCCTTCACAAGCCTGCTCCGAGGCTGTATGTTTGGCTTGAACCCGTGAATGACCCGATGACGCTTTTGCTTTACTGCTTCCTGTTCGGCATCGTTCATCTGTTTGTCGGCTTGGGTGTTCGGTTCTGTCAGCTTTGGAAAGAGGGCAAGCGGCTTGACGCAATTTGCGACACGGTCTTTGTCTATTTGCTCATTACGGGCGTTGCACCCATCGGCGCAAGCCTCGTGACGAATATTCCCGCTGTGTTTTTGACCGTCGGTAAGTATCTGGCTTTGGTCGGTGCGCTCGGCGTTGTGCTGACCTCCGGTCGCTCGGCGAAAAATATCCTCGGCAAGCTCGGCGGCGGATTGTACGGACTCTATAACACGGCTTCGGGTTATTTGGGTGATATTCTTTCCTATTCCCGTCTGTTGGCTCTCGGACTTTCCACGGGTGTTATCGCTTCGGTGTTTAATATGCTCGGTACCCTGCCGAGTAACCCCGTTGTCAAGGCGATTTCGCTCACAATCGTTTTCTTGGTCGGTCACACGGTGAACATCGCCATCAATTTAATCGGCACCTATGTTCACACCAACCGACTGCAATATGTCGAATTTTTCTCAAAATTCTACGAGGGCGGCGGCAGAAGCTTTACGCCGCTTTCGGTCAACACAAAATATTACAAATTTACGGAGGAAAAAAACAATGGCTAATCTCGGTACTGCATTCGCAATTTTCGGCGCCGCTTTGGCGGCAATCCTTTCGGGCATGGGCTCGGCAAAAGGTGTCGGTCTTGTCGGTGAGGCAGGCGCAGGCGTTATCACGGAAGACCCTTCCAAGTTCGGTAAGGTGCTGATTATGCAGATTCTTCCCGGTACGCAGGGCCTTTACGGTTTCTTGACGGCTTTCCTGTTGTTGGTCAAAATCAATGTTCTCGGCGGCAACTATCAGCCGCTTTCCACCTCAACGGGCTTGATGCTTTTGGCGGCTTGCCTTCCTATTGCGATTGTCGGCTATTTTTCCGCTATTGCGCAGGGTCGTGCTTCGGCGGCAGGTGTCAGTGTTATCGCAAAGCGTCCCGAGCAGAGCGGTAAGTCCATCACCATGGCGGCGATGGTCGAAACCTATGCTGTTCTCACCTTGCTCATCTCTTTGCTTGCAATCGTGCGCATCACCGACATCGCTTTATAAGCGGGAGAGTACGGATGGACGGTTTAACGAAAATAATTGAAAAAATTCAGTCGGAATCGCAGGAGCGTTGTGCCGAGGTCATTGCACAGGCGGAGAAAAAGGCGCAGGAAACGGCTCAAAATGCGGCGACTGAATTGGATGAACTTCACCGCAGGAACGAGGAAATTTCCGACGAAAAAGCCAAAGCGGTGGTTGTCCGTGCGCTTTCTTCAGTTCAACAGCAGAAAAAGCAGGCAATCCTAAAGGCAAAATCGCAGACCATCAACGAAGCGATTGCACAGGCGGAATCCACCTTTTTGCATATGCCCGACAAAGAATATTTCCTTGCTCTTTCGGCGCTCATAAAGGCAAACAAACAGCCGGGCGAGGGTGTTTTGCACTTGAACGAGCGGGATTTGCGCCGTGCGCCGGGTGCGTTTTTGGCAAAATTAGAGGGAATCACGCTTTGCAAAGAACCGATTGACATTCCCGGCGGCTTTGTTTTGGTTTACGGAAACATCGAAATCAACGCTACCCCCGAGGCTTTGATTGCCGAAAAAAGGGAAGAGCTGACGCAAACCGTAAACCGTATGCTGTTTGAACCCGAAACAGACAGCGAGAAGAATTAACGAAAGGGTGCGGTGCAGTCTGCGCAGATGCAGGTGCATTGGCGGTACTTGAATGAACGAGTTACATTTTGCTTATGCGGTGGCACGCATCCGCTGTAATGAGCTGAATCTTCTCACTTCGGCGGATTTTGAACAGCTTATTTCGGCGCAGGATTATAAAAGTGCCGTTGCGTTTCTCAACGATAAGGGTTGGGAGTTGGATGAAAAAAGCGACAGCAATGCCGAAGCCTTCGCCAAGAAAAGGGAAGAGGCTTGGGCTTTGATTCAAAGCTCCCTGGGCGATGTAAGCCCATTGAACAGTGTTGTTGTGTTCCATGATTTTCACAACCTGAAAGCGGCATTGAAAGCCAAATTTACGGGCGTTGAAGCACAAAAGTATTTTCTTTCGCCTTGCGTTGCCAATCCGAACGAGCTTCTCGAAGCGGTGGAATCCCACCGGTTTGACAAGCTGCCCGACTTTTTGCGTGAAGGTGCGCAGGAAGCCTATGACATTTTGGTGCAGACGGGCAACGGTCAAAGAGCCGACTTGGTGCTTGACTGTGCCGCCATGCGTGCTTCGGTTGCCATGGCGAAGGAAAGCAAAAGCGCCATGCTGGTTACGCTTGCCGAAACGACGGCGGACTGTGCGGATGCGAAAACGGCTTTTCGCTGTTATCGCACCGGCAAGGATGAAAAATTCATTGAGCAGGCGTTGAGCGGTTGCGGAAAGCTGGACAAATCTTCTCTTGTCAAAGCCGCTTTGAGTGCCGTGGAAGAAATTGCGCAGGTGCTTGAATTCGGCGGATATCCGCTTTTGGCGCAAAGTCTGCTGAAGGATTCGGTCAGCTTTGAAAAGGAATGCGATGATGCCTTGCTCACGGTCTATTTGCAGGCGAAAAACCAAGCGTTCGGCATGGAACCCATCGTGGCTTATTATTTGGCTTGCGAGTCGCAGATTAAAAATGTGCGCATCCTTCTCAGCGGTAAACTCAACCGTTTGGACCAAGGGGAAATCGAGAGGAGAGTGAGAAGTCTGTATGTATAGGATTGCAGTCATCGGTGATTCCGACAGTATTTACGGCTTCGCTTCTCTCGGAATTCAGATTTTTCCGTGCGTCGACCCTCACGAGGCGGCGAACCTTTTGCGCCACCTTGCCCAAGAGGAATATGCGGTTATCTATATCACCGAAGCCCTTGCTTCGCAGATTCCGCAGCAAATTGAGCGTTATCACAGCATGATGATGCCTGCGGTGGTGCCGATTCCGGGTGTGAAAGGCAACACGGGAATCGGTTTGGCGAATGTGAGCAAAACGGTGGAACAGGCAGTCGGTTCGGATATTTTGAAGTGACAGCCTGAAGAAATGAAAAGGATGATGGATATGAGCAAAGGAACAATTACCAAAATTTCCGGTCCCCTTGTTGTGGCAAGCGGAATGCGGGATGCGAATATGTTTGATGTGGTTCGTGTCAGCGATGAAAGACTGATTGGCGAAATCATCGAAATGCACGGTGACCGTGCGTCCATTCAGGTTTATGAAGAAACCTCGGGCTTGGGAACGGGTGAACCCGTTGAATCCACGGGTGTTCCGTTGAGCGTTGAGCTCGGACCCGGCTTAATCAGCAGCATTTTTGACGGTATTCAGCGTCCGTTGGAGGAAATCATGCGTTTGACGGGCAACAGCCTTAAGCGAGGCGTCGAGGTGCCGTCCCTTTCCCGTGAAAAGAAATGGGCGTTTGAGCCTTGCGTGAAGGCAGGCGACTCCGTAAAGGGCGGTGACATTATCGGCACGGTGCAGGAAACCGATGTTGTCGTTCACAAAATCATGGTGCCGCCGAATGTCAGCGGTACGGTGGACACGGTGTTCCGCGGCGAATTTACTGTTGAAGAAACGGTTTGCACGGTGGAATCAAACGGCAGTAAAATTCCGCTTACGCTCATGCAGCGCTGGCCGGTGCGCCGTGGAAGACCCTATGCCAAAAAGCTGTCGCCCGATATGCCGTTAATTACGGGTCAGCGTGTTGTGGATGCGCTGTTTCCCATTGCCAAGGGCGGTGTGGCGGCTATTCCCGGTCCGTTCGGCAGCGGAAAGACCGTTACCCAGCATCAGCTTGCCAAGTGGGCAGAGGCCGATATCGTTGTTTATATCGGCTGCGGTGAACGCGGCAACGAAATGACCGACGTTTTGAATGAGTTCCCCGAGCTGATTGACCCGCATACGGGCAAATCGCTTATGGAGCGTACGGTTTTGATTGCAAACACCTCCGATATGCCCGTTGCGGCTCGTGAGGCATCAATTTATACAGGTATCACCATTGCCGAATACTTCCGTGATATGGGCTACTCCGTTGCGTTGATGGCGGACTCCACCTCCCGTTGGGCAGAGGCGTTGCGTGAGATGTCAGGTCGATTGGAGGAAATGCCCGGTGAAGAAGGTTACCCGGCTTATTTGGGCAGCCGTCTGGCGCAGTTCTATGAGCGTGCCGGTCGTGTGATTTCGCTCGGCTCGGACGGCAGAGAAGGCGCTTTGTCCGTTATCGGTGCCGTATCGCCGCCCGGCGGTGATATTTCCGAGCCGGTTTCACAGGCAACCTTGCGCATTGTCAAGGTGTTCTGGGGCTTGGATTCTGCTTTGGCCTATAAGCGTCATTTCCCCGCAATCAACTGGCTGACAAGCTATTCGCTGTATGCGGATTCGCTCGGCAAGTGGTTCAATGAGCACGTGTCCCGTGATTGGACTGAATTGCGCGGGCGCATGATGAGTCTGCTTTCCGATGAAGCGGCGTTGGATGAAATCGTGAAATTGGTCGGTATGGATGCGCTCTCCGCCCCCGACCGCCTGAAAATGGAAGCGGCTCGTTCCATTCGTGAGGACTTTTTGCATCAGCTTGCGTTCCATGAGGTCGATACCTATTCGTCCCTCAAAAAACAGAATTGCATGATGAAGCTTGTGGTTGATTTTTACGACAAGGCACTGGAAGCACTGAACAACGGTGCCGACATTGAAAAAATCGTCAAAATGCCGATTCGTGAAGCTATCGGTCGCTTTAAGTATATTGAAGAAACCGCTGTGGCAGGCGAATTTGAAGAGATTGAAGCCAAATTGGATGCACAGCTCAAGGAAGCAGCTGCAAAGGAGGAAGACTGATGCCGAAAGAATACAGAACCA
Source organism: Oscillospiraceae bacterium (assembly GCA_003505905.1). Lineage (GTDB taxonomy): Bacteria > Bacillota > Clostridia > Oscillospirales > Acutalibacteraceae > UBA8612. The sequence goes on along the minus strand of DNXM01000190.1, from coordinate 819 downwards.
TTCAAGAGGTTGCAGGTCCTCTGATGCTTGTGCGTGAGGTGGACAAGGTCAAGTATAACGAGCTTGGCGAAATCGAGCTTGCCAACGGCGAAAAACGCCGTTGCCGTGTGCTGGAGGTAAACGGCACGAATGCGTTGGTGCAGTTGTTTGAAAGCTCAACGGGCATCAACTTGGCGGAAAGCAAGGTGCGTTTTCTCGGCAGACAAATGGAGCTGGGCGTATCCATGGATATGCTCGGCCGTGTGTTTGACGGTTTGGGTCGCCCGATTGACGGCGGATGTGAAATTATTCCCGAAAAGCGCATGGATGTCAACGGCTTGCCGATGAATCCTGCGGCAAGAAGCTATCCGCAGGAGTTCATTCAAACGGGCGTTTCGGCGATTGACGGCTTGAACACCTTGGTTCGTGGTCAAAAATTGCCGATTTTCTCCGCATCCGGTCTGCCGCACGCCAACCTTGCCGCCCAGATTGCCAAGCACGCAAAGGTTTTGGGTGATAACGAACAGTTTGCCGTCGTCTTTGCCGCAATGGGTATTACCTTTGAGGAATCGAATTATTTTGTCGAATCGTTCCGTGAAACGGGCGCATTGGAGCGCACGGTTATGTTCTCGAACCTTGCCAATGACCCTGCCATTGAGCGTATCGCAACGCCGAAAATGGCTTTGACCGCCGCCGAATACCTCGCCTTTGAAAAAGGGATGCACGTGTTGGTTGTTTTAACGGATATCACGAACTACGCCGATGCACTGCGTGAAGTTTCCGCCGCCCGAAAAGAAGTGCCCGGTCGCCGTGGCTATCCCGGATATATGTATACGGATT
>DNXM01000236.1:3736-3865 GCA_003505905.1 Oscillospiraceae bacterium | reverse complement strand
CACGCCCCAAGCCAGGCGTCGTCATCCGATAGGCACATTTTTCAACTAAATCTTTTCGTCCTGCAATATAGCCGCCGCATTTTGCAATGCCGCCGCCCGGATTTTTAATAAGCGAACCGGCAATCAAAT
>DNXM01000236.1:0-3696 GCA_003505905.1 Oscillospiraceae bacterium | reverse complement strand
AACAAATTCACCGTAGCAGTTATCTACCATCAAGATAGCATCGCTTTTTTCATGCACTAATTTTGCAATTTTTTCAATATCCTCAACCCCGAGGCTCGGGCGAAGCTGATATCCACGGGAACGCTGTATATAAACCATGGCGATTTTGTGCCCGGCCAGCTCTTTTTCAATGGCGTCTAAATCAGGCTTACCATCTGCCCCAAGCTCGGTTTGGCGATATTCCACCCCGAAATCCTTCAGCGAACCCATGCCTTTTCCCCGCAAGCCAATGACGGAGTGAATGGTGTCATACGGTGTACCGGTCACGCAGAGCATCGTATCCCCCGGACGAAGCACACCGAACAACGCAACGCAGAGTGTGTGCGTACCGCAGGTAAGATTGTGGCGAATGAGAGCGTCCTCCGCATGAAAGGCATCGGCAAGAACACGGTCAAGCACCTCTTGACCACGGTCGCCGTATCCATAACCCGTAGATTCGGTAAAATGGCTCTCCGTTACACCGTTTTTGATAAAGGCAGACAGAACCTTTTCTTGGTTATAGGTTCTGTTTTTATCAATCCGATCAAATTGCATTTTGGCGTTGGCAAGCGCCTGTTCCGCAGCTTGCTCCACCCGTTCATCAAAATCAAAAAAATGACTAATCATACCTGACCTCACAGTTCTCTTTTATATTCATACCAAGCTCCGCACGCACGAAAACCGAGCTTTTCATAAAACGCTTCCAACTCGGGTAAGCAAAGCACCGTGGTGTGTTGTTCGGACAATCGGCGAATCAGCTCTGTTGCAAGCCCCCGGTTACGGTTGGACTCCTTGGTTGCAACTGCACCGAGAATGCAACGGTTTTGCGTGCGATGCAGAATGCTCGCCGTTGCAACGGCTTCCCCGTTTTCAAAAATCGCCGCAAGCTTCGCCGTCCCCCGTCGAATTCGCAAGGTAATGTCCGTAAACCAATCCTCAAACACAATACCGTCCGTTTCAAGCAAGGAAAACACGCTTCGGTATTCCGCTGTCGTTTGCGGCGATGCAATTTCATCGTCGTTTTCTGCAAACTCACCGCATAAAATCAGTCCGCTGTTTTTCCTAACGGTTTTATCATCTTCAAGATTTGACTGCTCACACAGAATGGTATCGCAGCCGAGAAAATCAACAAACTGCTTTATCTCCGCAAAATCCGCATTCTCATCGGCACAAAGCACCGCCGACTTGCCGCACGGAACAAGAAAAGCGGATTCGTTTTGCCGGTAAATGCGGCAATAAGCTTCATTGCATTTTTGAATTGTCGCATAAGATGAAATCATGATTCCGAGCGATTGATTACGGCAAAGCAGCGGTTCTTCATCAAGCGAAATCAGTTTAAGCATTTGCCATATCCTCGGCTATTGCTTCGACTGCAAACCGCATTTGCCCAATATCATCCTTATGAATCACACAGCACGGAGAATGCAAATAACGGCAGGCGAAGGAAACCGTCAGCGTTTGCACACCGCTTCCTGTTTTGTGAATGATGCCTGCGTCATTTCCGCCCGCAACCATCGTTTTGGTCTGCATGGCAATGCCTTTTTCTTTTGTAATTTCCTGCGCACGCCGATACAGCTTCGGGCTGTAAACGGTTGTCCGATCCATAAACGGAATAACGGCACCCTTTCCAAGCTCACAAACCTTTTTTTCGCCCTCGGCTCCGGCAAGGTCTGCCGCCGTTGTGGTTTCAACAACAATCGCATAATCGGGGTCAAGCGCAAAGGCGGCACAGCCTGCGCCGCGCAAACCAACCTCCTCCTGCACCGTAAAGGCAAACAGCATATCATATTCGGTGCCCTTTTTAATCATATCCAACAGCAGTGCGCATCCTGCACGGTCGTCAAGAGCCTTCCCTTTCACACAATTGCCGAACTGATAAAATTCACTATCGAAAACGATTGCATCACCGGGTGAAACAAGCGTTTTCAGCTCCTCGGCAGAATCGGCACCGACATCAATATACAGGGAATCCTTGCTCGGATAAGTCAGCTCATCCTCGTCACGGCGCAAATGAATCGGCACAACACCGACAACACCAACAAGACCGTGCTCACCGACTTTTACTCGTCGACCGAGCAACACCGCCGTTTCAATGCCGCCCACATTGGCGAATTTAATCAAACCGTCATCCGTAATATAGGTCACAATCATACCGACCTCATCCATGTGAGCGGCAAGCATAACACGGTTCTTTGCCCTGTTCTGCCCGGTTACCGTCACAAGCAGATTTCCCATTGCGTCAACCGTGTAATCGCAAGTGTCGGTCAGTTGTGAAATAATATAATCTCGCACGGAATTTTCCCGACCCGAAACACCGTTGAGAGAACTGAAAGCCCGAATGGAATTAAGCATTGCGGATTCCCTCCTTGGTCTTCAAATACTCGGCCATCAGCTGTGCCGTGGCTTGAACATCACGCAAATCAATAACTTCCGCCGCCGTGTGCATATTGCGAAGTGGAATGGAGAGCAGAGCCATCTTGGTTCCCTTTCCCGCAACACCGATATCGTCGGCATTTGTTCCCGTTCGACCCGACATAACTTCGTGCTGGTACGCAATCCCATTTTCATCGGCAATGCGTTGTAAATCCTTCGACATTTGGTAATTCAGCGTCGGCGCAAAACCAATCATTGTACCCTTGCCGAGCTTTGCACGAATGGTTTCTTTCACACCGGGTGCTTTTGCAAAACTGACATCCACTGCAATCGCTTCATCGGTTTGTGCATGATACCCGGCAACTCTTGCGCCGCTTCCGCCCGTTTCCTCGTTGGCAGAAAAAACAACCCGAATCGGTAATTTCCGCACCCGGTCACCTAACAAATCAAGGCAAAGTAGAATGGACGCAACACCGCATCTGTCATCTAACGATGCACCGCAAACACGCTGATTCAGCATTTGTTTCAGCGGAGCACGAAATGTTATGCGGTCACCGACAGCCACCGTTTCTTCAGCCTGTGCTTTGGTCAACCCGATATCAACGGCAAGGTCGGTGATTTTCGGTGCTTTCTTTTCGTCGCCTTTGCTCAAATGAGGAGGCGTGGAAACAATCACACCGGGAAGCGATTCTTTTCCGTGAACCGTCACTTCCGCCGCAGCCAAAACCAGTGCGTCGGCGCCGCCGCAGGCGGAAATTTTCAAAAATCCCGTTTCATCAATCGCCGTAACAACCAAACCGATTTGATCCAAGTGCGCATCGAGCAAAACCGTTTCGCCGTCAACGCCGGTTGAACCGACCACATTCCCCATGCAGTCAATTTCACAAGGCATATATTTTTCCAACTCTCGCTTGGCAACAACCGCCGCATCGGTTTCATTGCCCGATGTGCCGTTGCAATCGGTCAATTTTTTCAATACATCATACAAATTCATTGGTAAATTCACCTCAAAAAAGACAGGCGGCAAAAAGCCGCCCGAAATTTATCAGATAACGCAGGTGCCACCATTCGGGCGAATGGAAAGAATGTAACAGCTTCCCTTTCCGAAAATCAGCTCCATGCGCTCTTGGTATTCCAAAAGCATTTCGTTCGGCACAAAAGCCTGAATCGTACCGGCAAAGCCACCGCCGTGAACACGCCATGCACCCTTTCCGTCAAGAAGCGCTTCGCTGATACAAAGACCGAGTGAAACAGGCTGCGAGAGCGGATTTTTACCGGTATAAACATTTTGGTTGTACATATAAG
>DNXM01000122.1:3470-25860 GCA_003505905.1 Oscillospiraceae bacterium | reverse complement strand
CCGATGGGGGTCAGATTGCCGCCCAAGGTTGCACCGCAAAGCAAGCCGTAATAAAGCAGCTTCGGGTCGCCGATACCGACACCGGCGGCAATGCTCGGCACAAGGGCAAGCATAGTTGCCGTGTAGGGAATGTTGTCGATAAATGCCGAAAGCAAAACGCTCATCCAAACAATAATCGTATAAACCAGGAAGACGGAACCGTTGCCGAGCTGTGCAATCTTTTGACCGAGGAAATCAACCACGCCGGCGCTCTTAACACCGCCGATGACCACAAACAAACCTGCCAAAAGCAAAATAGTATAATAGTCAATTTCTTTGAAAGCACCGATAACGGTTTCCTTGTCCTTTTTAACGAAGAGCTGACGGATAATGCCGACAACGAAGAAGAAAATGCAGATTAAGCCGTTGATAATCGCAGGCTTATAAGATCCGCCGTTCGCCGCTTCCTTGTAGGGAATGAACGAAACGGCAATCAACGCAACCACCGTGCCGACAAGCAGATAAGTCGGGAACATATCCTCAACCTTTGTGCGCTCGCTGTAGCTGATTTTTCCGTTTTCCTTGCGGAACATGAACAGAATAATCAAGGCGCTGACCACGGCACCGGCTTCAACCACCCAAAACATACCGGGCTTTCCGTCATCGACAAAAAAGTCGGAAAAGTCGAGGTTGGCGGCTTTGGCAAGCAGGATGGAGGTCGTGTCACCCACAAGCGTTGCGGCACCCTGCAGATTGGAAGAAACCGCAATGCAGATAATTGACGAAACCGGCGAAATCTTGAGCTTTTTGCAAAAAGCAAGCGCAACCGGCGCAATCATCAAAACCGTTGCCACATTATCGACAAAAGCGGACACAATGCCGGCAAAAAGCGAAAGCACCACAATAACCCACTTGACCGAGGACACACGGGAAATCAGCCAATCGCTCATCAGCTGGGGCATTTTGGATTCGATAAACAGATAAACCGTGCCCATGGTGCCGGCTATCATCATAATCACATTCCAGTCTACCTCTTGCAGTGCTTCCAGCGGCGTGTAGGAAAACGAGCCGAGTGTACCCGGCGCAAAAATCTGAACGGCACCGAGAACCACAAAAATCAACGCACTTCCGAGTGCTATGTAGGGACGGACTTTCTGTAACGCCATCATCAGCACATAGGTAATGCCGAACAAGATGAGGGCAATGAGGGTAATGGGTTGCATAGGAAATCAGCTCCTCTGAAAATTTTGCGGATGAAGACAAAAAAAATACAGAACCCTCACGGATTCTGTCATCATTTCGGCATAAAACACGAAAGACAATCCCGCCAAATAGAATGCAATTAACATTCTATGACAGTCTCCACCACTTATTGGGATTGCTTTTTCAGTATACCTTTTCTGCCGAATTTTGTCAAGGCGAAAAAGCAAAATATTGCGGATGAAAACAGCAAAAACAATCCGAAGATTTTCTTTGGTAAGTTCTTTCTTTTCCTGCGTGCGTGTGCTATAATAGCGGTGAACTTAAACAAAGGAATCTTTTGCCATGAAAATCATTGCTCACCGCAGCGGCCCGACTCTGTTCCCCGAGCAAACCGTCGCTTCCGCCGAGCAGGCGTTGCAGGACGGTGCCGATTTGGTGGAGCTGGATGTCCGCTTCACCGCAGACAAAGCCGTGGTCGTCTGCCACGATTCGAATGCCGAGCGTGTTTTCGGCGACAAACGGAAAATCGGCGAAATGACCGAAACCGAGTTTTCGGCACTGCGCCACAAAAACGCCCCTGCCTATTCCGCTCACCGCTTCACCGATTATTTGCAAAGCAGCATCAAACCGCTTTTGATTCATGTGAAAGAGGATGATGTGCTTCCCCTGCTGATTCAACACCTCAACGACTACCGCTACACCGACAGCGATGTTGTGTTCGGCATCGGCAATTCGGAAGCCGTAAAAACGATTCGTGCTCTGCGCCCAAATGCGCAAATCCTTGCCTTTATGAAAAATGCCGACTGTGCCGAATCCTTTTTGCAAGTCGGTGCAAACTATATTCGGCTGTGGGAAGATTGGCTGACGCCGGACACAAAGCCGTTCTCCGTCCCGACTTGGATTATGACAAACGGCTCGGAGGTTGGCGTCACGACCGAGGAAAATCTGCGCCGCATATTAAGCTTGCATCCGGACGGAATTTTAATCAACGATGTTCGTATGCTGAACAATCTCATGGAGTGATAAAATGAAAATCGCCATTGCAGGCATCGGCTATGTCGGGTTATCCAACGCCGTGTTGCTTGCCCAGCACAACGAAGTCATTGCGTTGGACATTGACCCGAACAAAACAGAAAAAATCAACCGGCGCATTTGTCCGATTGCCGATAAGGAATTGGAAGACTATCTGCAAAACAAGGACTTAAATTTGACCGCCACCTTGGATTGGCGCAAAGCGATTGACGGTGCAGATTTTGTCATCATATCCACATCGACCGACTATGACCCTCGGCGCAATTATTTCGACACTTCTTCCGTTGAAGACATGATTCAAAAGGTGACGGAAGTTTCGCCCGACAGCACGGTTGTCATCAAATCCACCGTTCCCGTCGGCTTTGTCAAATCCATGCAGAAAAAGTACGAATTCACAAATCTCATGTTTTCGCCCGAATTTTTGCGTGAAGGAAAAGCCCTTTACGACAATCTTTATCCGTCACGCATTATCGTCGGCGCAAGCTTGAGCGACGAAAAGATGAAACGGCGTGCGCAGACCTTCGCCGCACTGTTGCAGGAAGGCGCCATCAAGCAGGATATTCCCGTTTTGCTCACCGAGCCGACTGAGGCCGAAGCGGTCAAGCTGTTTGCCAACACCTATTTGGCGCTGCGTGTTTCGTTTTTCAACGAGCTTGACACCTATGCCGGTGTGCGTGGGCTGAACGCCGGTCAAATCATCGAGGGCGTTTGCCTTGACCCGAGAATCGGCAGTCACTACAACAATCCGTCCTTCGGCTACGGCGGTTACTGCCTGCCCAAAGACACCAAACAGCTGCGTGCGAATTTTGAAAATGTGCCGGGCACGCTGATTGCCTCCATCGTGGAATCCAACGCAACCCGCAAGGATTTTATTGCGGACGATGTGCTGGAAAAAGCAGGCTTTTACGGGGACGGCTCCATCGGGCGCAACGGAATTTCCGGCAAGCCCTGCATCATCGGCATTTACCGTTTGACGATGAAAACCAATTCGGACAACTTCCGTCACAGCTCCATTCAAGGCGTGATGAAGCGCATCAAAGCCAAAGGTGCGCAGGTGATTTTGTACGAGCCGAATTTGAAAGAGGACAGCTTTTTCGGCTCCCCCGTGATTCGGGATTTTGACGAATTCACCGCACAGGCGGATTTGATTATCACCAACCGATACGAAAAAGAGTTAGACCGTGTAAAAGAAAAGGTCTACACCCGTGACCTTTACCGCAGAGATTAAAAAAGCAGTTGAAATCGTTTTTGCAACGAAATCAACTGCTTTTCTTTTTTGCTTTTTACTTTTTCATGGTTGTATTGCGCTGAATCAGCTTGACAATTTCAACAATCGGAATGATGGCGAACGCCAAGCCCAAGGCAACCGCATATTCGACAAAACCGATTTCGGTGAAGTCAAATGCGTTAGCAAAGAGCGGAACTTCGATGATGGCGGTGGTAAGAAGAAGCGAAGCAAGCATTGCCAGATAAAGGAACTTGTTGTGGGATTTTTCCTTGATGCCCATACGAAGCACGGACTGACGCTGCGAGCGCATATTGAACGAATGGAAAATCTCACACATGGACATGGTGAGGAATGCCATGGTCATACCGTCGCCCTCGGTTTTGCCGAGGAGCTTCGCGCCGATGAAATAGGCAGCCAAGGTGAATATCGTAACCAAAACGCCCTGGTATGTCAAGTCAAAGCCGATACCGCCCGAGAAAACGCCGTCGGTCGATTTACGGGGCGCACGCTTCATCAAATTGCTTTCGCCTTTTTCCATACCCAAGGCAAGAGCCGGGAAGCAGTCGGTAACCAAATTGATAAACAGCAAATGTGTGGGCTTCAGAATGGTGAAGCCGAGAATGCTCGCCGCAAAAACCGTCAACACCTCGCTCAAATTCGAGCTGAGGAGGAAGTGAATCGCCTTGCGGATGTTGTCGTAAATCTTGCGTCCTTCTTCAACGGCGTTGACAATGGTGGCAAAGTTATCGTCCGCCAAAACCATGTCGGCAACATTCTTGGTAACATCCGTGCCCGTAATACCCATGCCGATGCCGATATCCGCACTCTTGATGGATGGCGCATCGTTGACACCGTCGCCCGTCATGGCGGTTACCATGCCGACCTTGCGCCATGCGTTGACAATGCGCACCTTGTGTTCGGGCTGAACACGGGCATAGACCGAGTAAAGCTTAACCTTTTCTTCAAAATCCTCATCGCTGATTCCGTTAAGCTCTGCACCCGTGATGGCTTCGCTTGCGTCTTTGATGATGCCAAGCTCGATAGCAATGGCAACCGCAGTGTCTTTATGGTCACCCGTAATCATAATCGGGCGAATACCTGCCGAACGGCATTCGGCGATGGCGTCCTTGACCTCGGGGCGGCACGGGTCAATCATGCCTTCCAAGCCGACAAACACAAGCTCGTTTTCCAGCGCCGCAGGGCTTGCGTCCGCCGGAACGGTTTCGTACTTCTTAAAGCTCAACGCAAGCACACGCAGGGCTTTGTCCGCCATCGTTTTGTTGGCAGTGAGAATCTCTTTTTTAAGTTCATCGGTGATTGGAACAATCTTGCCGTCCTTAAGCACACCGATGCACTTTTTCAAAATTTCATCGGGCGCACCCTTGGTGTACTGAACAACCGTGCCGTTTTCGTCATGCACGGTGGACATCATCTTGCGCATGGAATCGAACGGTGCCTCTGCCACACGGGGAGCCACCGCCGACAAATCGGTTTTGCTCATACCCAGAGAAAATGCGTAATTGACCAAAGCGCATTCGGTCGGTTCACCTGTGGTTTCGCTGCCGTCTGCATTGATTTCGGCATCGGTGCAAAGAGCCATGCCTTTGGCAAGCAGTGTTTGGTCATCGCCGTAATAGTCGACCACAGTCATTTTGTTTTGCGTCAGGGTGCCGGTTTTATCCGAACAGATAACCTGCGCACAGCCGAGCGTTTCCACAGCGGTGAGCTTGCGGATGATGGCACGGCGCTTCGACATGGAGGTAACGCCGAGCGAAAGCACAATCGTAACAACCGCCACAAGTCCTTCGGGAATGGCGGCAACCGCAAGGCTGACGGCAACCATGAACGAATCCAAAGCCTTGGTGAAGAAATCGGCAACGCCCGAAAAGCCTTCCCCTGCAACAAGCTCACGGACAATGTCAAAGCCGAAAATAAACACGCAGATACCGACCACAAGGAAGGTCAAAATCTTACTCAATTGAGCCAGCTTGATTTGAAGCGGCGTCAAGCCTTCTTCCGCTTTGGTGATGGCATCGGCAATCTTGCCCATTTCGGTCTGCATTCCCGTGGCAACAACCACCGCTTTGCCGTGACCGTAAGCGATAGAGGAACCGGAATAGACCATGTTTTTGCGGTCACCCAAAGCAACCTCGCCTTTTTCGCCGCCGTTAAGGGCATCAATCCGCTTGCCGACCGGCACCGATTCACCCGTCAGAGCGGCTTCCTCCGCTTTGATGCTGGCGCATTCAAACAGTCGGCAATCGGCAGGCACCGCATCGCCGGCTTCAAGTAAAATGACATCGCCGACAACAATATCTTCGCTTTTTACATGAGTGATTTTGCCGTCACGCAGCACCTTGGAGGTGGATGCGGACATTTCCTGCAATGCTTGGATGGCAGCCTCTGCTTTGCTGTCTTGATAGACACCGAGAGCCGCATTGATAATAACAACGGCCATAATGATAATCACATCGGCAAAGTCGCCGATGCTCGCCGAGCCGCCGCCCTTGGCACCCTCCACCACGGCAAGCACCGCCGAAATCACGGCAGCCACGATGAGGATAATAACCATCGGGTCCAGCATTTGGGCGAAAAAGCGTTTAATCAAGGAATCTTTTTTCGCTTCATCGAGTTTGTTTTTTCCGTTGGCGGCAAGTCGTTTTTCCGCTTCGGCGGTGGTCAAACCATCGACCGTGGATTTCACTTGTCGAAAAACGGATTCCGCTTCTTGTAGGTAGAACTGCATTTTGGTACATCTCCTTTTCGGACTTGGGAGTATAAAAAAAGACTTTTACCGCCTTGTTACAGCGATAAAAGTCTCACTCTTTACAATATCGGCGAACCGCAAGCGGTCGTGTATTGACGCCGGATATAACACCCGAGGGTGCGAGTTACTCCCCTTTATGGTAGCACTATTATAATATAGCTTTTTCGATTTGTAAAGATATATTTCGAAAAATTTTTTCAGTATCAATCCGCCAAACCGAATACCCGCACTGCATTCAGGCAAAGCATTTTTTCCCGTTCCTCTTCACCGTATCCGAGTGAATCAAACCGCTCCTTCTCGTCCTCCACATTCCACATGGGATAATCCGTGCCGAAAATGACACGGTCAACGCCGTAATTGGCAATAATCCGCCGCACGGTTTCGTTATCCATGGCATAAAACGATGAGGAGGTATCCACATAAAAATTCTCACGGTCCTTGAGCAGCTCGGACGCTTCCTCCCAAATCGACCAGCCGCCAAAGTGCGCACCGACCACTTGCAAATTTTTGTAAATGTCCAATATTGGGATTAGACGGTTCGGATTGGAAAAATCGTAACGACTGTCACCCGTGTGAATCAGCAACGGTAAGCCGTGTTGTTCACAAAGCTCGTAAATTTTCAGGCAACGGTAATCATCCAGCTTAAACTGCTGAATATCGGGGTGCAATTTGACGCCTATCAGCCCCAAGGCAATCAATTCGTTCACATCCGCCTCTAAATCGACACCGTCCGGGTGTAAAGTACCTAACCCGTACAGCTTGTCCGGATAAGCCGCCACCGACTCGGCAATAAAGCGGTTGATTGAGCTGACCTGCTTGGGCGTTGTGGCAACGGATTGCACCACAAAACGGTCGATTCCCGCTTTTACGCCGTTCTCCAACAGCGTTGAAAGCTTGCCGTTATTCGCCATCGGCATATCATAAAAACGGCCGGTGTTTTGCGACGCCTTATCGGCAATTTTATCGGGATAAATATGACAATGGGCATCAATAACCATGAATTTCACCTCAATGCTATTATAATAAACGGAACAGCGTGTTGCAACATGGAAATTACATGGGATTTTACAAATTTTTGCACAAAATCTTGTGTATTTTATTGATTTTGTCTGTATTTTGTGTTTTAATAGAAGCGATATTATACTCACGCAAAAGGGGTTTCACCATGCAAGAGCTTTACGCCTCCTTTCCTCACCCAACCGAACAGGCGAGCGAACCGATTTATTCCTGCTCGGACGGACGGTATTTGCTCATTTACCGTAACACAAATCAAGCCGATTACGAAACATATCTTCAAACACTGACGGCGGACGGCTTTGCGCTTATCATGCAGACCGAACGCAACGGAAACTGCTATTCCGCCTTTCAAAAGCACCTGACCGTCGGGGTGTATTATTCGCCGTGCGACCGCACCCTGCGTGTCACCTTTGACAAGTTAAATGCCTTGCCACCATATCAAAAGCCGAAAACCGATTTTGAAAGCGGAAAAACCGTTTTTTACTGCTTTGAAAACGACCAAGCGCTGATTGACTGCGGTATGTGCCTGCTCATTCAATGCCCCGACAACAGCTTTTTTGTTGTGGACAGCGGTCATTATTTTCAATTTAACGACAACGACCGCATCCATCAATTCATGCGGGAGCGCACACCGAACGGCAAAAAAATCGTCATCAACGGCTGGCTCATCACCCATTCGCACACCGACCATGTTTCCAAACTCATGGACTTTTTGCGTTACAACTGTGACGATGTTGTGATTGAGGGCTTTTATTGGAATTTGCTTGAAGACGATTACGATTTGCCCGTGTGGGACGAAGAAGAACGCACCTTCAACGCAAGGCTGCGCAAACTGCTCAACGACCGTACCGCTATTCCGAAATACAAACTGCAAGCCGGTCAGCGGTTCTTCATTCGCAACCTGACCTTTGATGTGCTTTGCACGCAGGAGGATGTTTACCCGCAAAGAATCGCCGATTTCAACGATTCTTCCGTTGTTGTAACCGTGGAGGCGGACGGAAACCGCATTTTCATCCCCGGGGATGCATCAAATATAGAAAGCGATATTCTCGAAAGCCGTTACGGAAAAACGCTCAAAAGTGACATTGTTCAAATTTCGCACCACGGTCATTTCGGCTTGACTGAAAATGTGTACAAGCTCATTGATGCCGACCTTGCCGTGTTCCCGATTACGGAAATCAAGTTTTGGGAAGAGCACCCACGCATTCAAGCCAACCGCACCGCCATTGCGTTGGCGAAAGAATACTTCATTTCTTCCAACGGCACGGTGCGTGTTCCGCTGCCCTATTCCGAAAAAACCGTTCAACAGCTCCCCGATGAAACATTCGAGGATTTTGAAAAAATCCGCCGCTTGTGGGGCTACGATTACACCGACGAATTCAAGAAAGAGCTTTACGAAAAGTACCTGAAGCTCGGCGGAAGCCCCGAAAAAGCCAATCTGCCCGTCAATTACAAAGGCTTCATATGACAGCCTTTGAGGAGGAATTAAATGAGTTACACAACCGACCCCATCATCAAAAAACTCAACAAGCCCGTTTTGACCCGTCACGACATTCCGTACCCTGCCGCTTTGGTTTTTAACGCAGGTGTCACGAAGTACAACGGAAAATACATTATGATGTTCCGCAACGACTACGGCGATTTTGAAAACCGCAAGCTGTCCGGCACGAACATCGGCTTGGCAACAAGCGACGACGGCATTGTATGGGATGTTGAATGTCAACCCTGTTTTGCATGGAAGGACGAAGAAATCAGCCGTGTATACGACCCGAGAATCACCGTGCTTGACGGTAAAATTTATATCTGTGCCGCCGTGGACACCAAACACGGTCTGCGCGGCGGACTGTTCACCACGGAGGACTTTCACCGCTACGACTTGATTTCCATGACCGAGCCGGACAACCGCAATCTGGTTCTCTTCCCCGAAAAAATCAACGGCAACTTTGTTCGCCTTGACCGCCCGATGCCTGTCTATTCCCGTGGGCGTGACCGCTTTGATTTGTGGCTGTCCGAATCGCCTGACCTCGTCTACTGGGGCAAATCCCGTTTGGTGATGGCAGTTGAGGATGTTCCGTTTGCCAACGACAAAATCGGTCCTGCCGCTCCGCCCGTCAAAACCGAAAAGGGCTGGCTGACCACCTTCCACGCCGTTGAGTTAGACAAAACAAGAGGCAAGCACGGTTGGGAGGAGCGTTGGCAGAAACAATATTACGGCGGTATTGCCTTGCTGGATTCGGAAGACCCGTCAAAGGTGCTCGGCTTCAGCAAAAAACCGTTGCTCGTGTGCGAAGAGGATTACGAACAACAGGATGGCTTCCGTCAGGACACCATTTTCCCCGGCGGTATGATTTTGGAAGACAACGGCGAAGTGAAGCTGTATTACGGCGCATCCGACACCATGGAATGCCTTGCCACCGCTCATGTTGACGACCTAATCAAATTATGCTTAGAAAGCAAATAAATATTAATCGGAGGAATCTGCTATGAAAATTACCTTTATGGGTGCGGGAAGCACCGTATTTGCAAAGAATGTGCTCGGCGATGTAATGTGCGTCCCGGCTCTTTGCGAAAGTGAAATTGCCCTTTATGACATTGATGCCAAGCGTTTGGAAGAATCCTTTATCATGATTTCTTCCCTCAACCGCAACATCAATCAAAGCCGTGCCACCATCACAAAATTCCTCGGCGTGGAACAGCGAAAAGACGCTCTGCGAGGCGCATCCTTTGTGGTCAACGCCATTCAGGTCGGTTTGTATGACCCCTGCACCATCATTGACTTTGAAGTGCCGAAAAAGTACGGTCTGCGCCAGACAATCGCCGATTCCAACGGCATCGGCGGCATTTTCCGTGCCCTGCGCACCATTCCCGTGCTCAAGGATTTCACGGACGATATGGCGGAGGTTTGCCCGGATGCCTACTTCCTCAACTACACCAACCCCATGGCACAGCTTGCCGGTTGGCTGGGTCGCTACGCACCCGTCAAGTCGGTCGGTCTTTGCCATTCTGTCCAGTCCTGCAGCCGCGGCTTGCTCGAAGGCTTGGGCATTGAATACCAAGAGCCGCTGCGTGAAAACATCGCCGGCATCAACCACATGGGCTGGCTGCTTGAGCTTGAAAACGGAGACGGTACCGACCTTTACCCCGAAATTCGCAAGAGAGCCTGCGCCGTTTTGGAGGGTGACAAAACCGACAAGTACGATTTGGTTCGTTACGAATACATTCGCCGTTTGGGTTACTACTGCACCGAATCGAGCGAACACAACGCCGAATACAACAACTTCTTCATCAAGTCGAAATATCCCGAATTGATTGACCGTTACAACATTCCGCTCGACGAATATCCTCGCCGTTGTATTGAACAAATCAGCCGTTGGGAAAGTGACCGTGAAAAGTATCTGCATGACGAAGTGTCACACACCCGCACAAAGGAATATGCTTCCGCTATCATGGAAGCCATCGTCACCGATGTGCCGTACAAAATCGGCGGCAATGTCATCAACCGTGGGGTAATTCCGAACCTGCACCCCGATGCCTGCGTTGAGGTTGCCTGTCTGGTCAACCGAAACGGCATTCAGCCCTGCCGTCAGGAGCCGCTGCCCACACAGCTTGCCGCCATGAACACGCTGATGATCAATGTTCAGCTGCTCACCATTGAGGCTGCCGTTACGGGACGCAAGGATGCCATTTATCAGGCAGCGATGATGGATCCGCACACCTCTGCGGAACTGAACATTGACGATATCATTCATCTTTGCGATGATTTGATTGAAGCTCACGGCGACTATCTGCCGAAATATCATTAAGGAAGGGTGAAGCACCTTGCTCGGCTCTCTGCTGAAAAAAATCCTTGCTTCCATTATTGCACTCATTCAACTTGCGTGCGGTGTCGGCGCCTATTCACCGCAAGTGAAGCTGACAAAAGCCACGCAAATCTATCCTTATGTGTTTGTTCACGGGTTTTCGGGTTGGGGTTATGACGACGGATTGAGCGAATCCATGCCCTATTGGGGCGGAGCAAACGGTAATTTGGTCACCTATTTCAACAGCATCGGCTGTGAATGCTACGATTCCTCCTGCGGTGCTTTCTCCAGCGCATGGGACCGTGCGTGTGAATTGTACGCACAGCTCACCGGCACCCGTGTCGATTACGGAAAAGCTCACGCCGAAAAATACGGTCACGACCGCTATGGAAAAACATATTCCAAGCCGCTGTTCGAAGGCTGGGGAAAAGAAAAGAAAGTCAATTTCATCGCACACAGCTTCGGCGGAAACACCGTGCGTCTGCTTTCCACGCTGTTGGCAAAGGGCAGTCAGGAAGAGCAGCAGGTCACCAAGGACGGTTCTCTTTCTTCGCTGTTTGCCGGCGGTCACGGCGGTTGGATTTTCAGCATCACGACCCTCGCTTCGCCGCACAACGGCACAACACTCACCGATGTGCTGCAGGCCGACCCCGGCTCACCCGTTTTGGCAGCCGCTTACACGCTGTTTACGGCAATCAATCGGGAACCGATTCAAACCGTTTTTGACTTTGATATTTCGCAATGGCATTCCGGCGAAGCAATTCAAAATTTGAAGCGGTTAATCAACACACCCGACAACGGTGTTTACGACTTGACCCTGCACGGCTCGGCGGAATTGAACAGGTTCATTGAAACGCAAAGTGATATCTACTACTATTCCTACGCAGGCTGCTGCACCAAAGCCGTCGGCAAACAAGGACACCATGTGCCGACGCTTGACCGTTTGGCTTCCGCCCCCATGGCAAGTGCCATCGGGTCATTCAAGGGCAAAGCCTTGGGCGGTGAAATCGAAGTGGATGAAAGCTGGTACCCGAACGATGGAATCGTCAACACTGTTTCGGCGCTTCATCCGTCCGATGAAGCTTTCTGCATCTTCAACGCCGACACGGTGAAACAGGGCATTTGGCAGGTCATGCCGACCCAACGATTCGCCCATCAGGGGTTCACCTCCGGCAACGGAACAAGCGCCAAAGATGCGAACGAATTGATTGACTTTTTCATTACACAAATCAATCTTATTTCAAGCACATACATAGCCTGATTTTTACGACCGATTTTCCCCGGAGAATCGGTCGTAATTTTCGTTTTCCTTGTTGAAATCTATTGTTAACAAATTATTCATAAAAATATCACCGATTATTAGCATTTTTTGTCGAGATATGTTGTAATATAAAGACACGGAAAACATTCCGCTTAACAATGACAAATTCTTCTTTTTGTTTCTTTTTCATTTACTCCTTCCTTTTGCAAACAGGCGAGCCGCAAGGCTCGCCTGTTTGCTTTTTGTTTTCGTTGTTACCGTTATGTTCGAGATGCCAAAATGCGGCGGATTCCTTCTTCAAAGCTCACCTGCGGTGCAAAACCGACATCCTGCTTCAGCGGCTCGATATCGGCACGAATACTCAACGGAGCGGCGGCGGTGACATATTCGCCGAAGCCAAGCTCCGCACCGGGTGCAACCACATCACGCAAACGGCTGATATATTCCTTGAGCGGAATGGATTCACCGCTTCCGATGACATAAATCCGACCGTCCCTGCCCTTTTCGCCGAGCAGATACAGCGCATTGGCGGCATCCCCACTGTACAGATAATCCCACATCTGCGTGCCTGCAGTGAAAACGGGGCGCTCGTGATTCAGCAATTTTTCAATCGTGGTGGAAATCATGCTGCCTGCTCCGTCATTTTCGCCGAAGATGCTGAGGATGCGCACCCAAATGTGCTTCATGCCAAGCTCATGCGCAACCATTCGGGTCATCTGCCCGGCACACAGCTTGGCAATGCCGTACCCCGTTTCGGGAAAGGTCGGCGTGTCTTCGCTCATCACGGCATCGGTGCGTCCGTATTCCGCCTGCGAACCTGCACCCAAAAAGGTGTGACAGCCGAAGCGTTTGGCAAGCCCGACGGCATCGAGCGCATATTGCACATTTCGGTTTTGCAAATACATATCGTTTCGTGACGGTCCGAATGTGCCGCCCCATGCCAAATGGTAAAACACATCGTACTCTTTGCCTGTGTCGTTTTCCAGTGTCGCCATTTCCTCCAATGAACAGTATTTCACCTGCACCGATTCATGCTGCGGCAAAACCGACAAACGCTTGGAATCTTTTCGGGACAGCACCAAAACCTCGGTGCCCTCTTGAATCAGTTTTTGAATCAATGCCGTTCCGACCGCACCCGTTGCGCCGGAAATAATTGCTCGTTTCATTCCGAAAACCTCCGTTTTCCATAATATAACTATCATATCAGCAAACCGGAAAAATTTCAAGGTCTGTTTGCCACATAAAAAACAGAGCTGCCGATTTCTCGGCAGCTCTGCGACGGATGCATAAATTAGAAATAAGACAGTTGTAGTAAATCAGGTGCTTATATAATTATGCTTCTTCCCTCATCTTTGCAAAGCATTCGCTGCAATATACGGGGCGATCGTCACGGGGTCTGAACGGAACCTTGCAGGATGCGCCGCACTGTGCGCAAGTTGCGTCGAACATTTCACGCTCGGGCTTATTGGCGTTCTTGCGAGCGTCACGGCAAGCCTTGCAACGCTGGGGTTCATTCTCGAAGCCCTTTGCTGCATAGAATTCCTGTTCGCCGGCGGTGAAAATAAATTCCTGACCGCATTCCTTACAGATGAGAGTTTTGTCTTCGTACATTTTGTGCTACCTCGCTAAAAAAGATTTTTTTCACCCCTGAACGGATTTACACCGTTACCTTGTTTGCACACGCTCTGTTTAAGCTACCGGGGTATGTATTTGTACGGACACCTCAACGGGACAGCTTGCGGCGAATGCGCTGCATAGCGTTGTCAACCGATTTGGCGTTTGTACCTAAATTTTCGGCGGCTTGCGCATAACTCAAACCGCTCAAATACAGCCGCAACACGCTTTTTTCAAAAGCGGAAAGCGCTGTTTCGATTCGTTGAAGAACCTGTTCTGCCTCGTCCTGTGTCTGTGCAACCTGCTGTGGGTCGGGGCAGACACCCGCAATTTCATCATCCGTTTCGAGTGAAACCATGATAAACTCGCTCCCTTTGGTGCGCTGACGCAACAAGTTGCGCATTCGGTTCAAGGCGCAGGTGCAGGCATAGGTGGTGAACCTTGTGCCGCAATCCGCCCGATAGGTGCGCACCGCCGAAAGAAAACCGACAACACCCTCTTGAAAATAATCCTGGCAATCTGCCTCGTTGTGGGAAAAAGCAAAAGACCGCTGTCGAAGGAACGGCGCAACACGCCGAAGCAACTCCGAAACAGCCGCAGAACTATGCTCACGCTCACGAGCCAAAAGGACAAGTTCTTCATCGGTTCTTGACTCAAATGCGGAGCTGTTCAAGGGCATTACCTCACTATTCGGACAAGTAACATTATAATAACTTGCTTCCCGGCATTTGTCAAGAGTTTTTCTTCACTTTTCTGAAATTTTTTTGGAAAAGTTAACAATAGTCTTGCGGAAATGTCAAAAATTTTGGTCTTTTTGTTGTAATTCGTCCAAATTCAGGTGATAAGAGCTGATAAATTCTTCAATAAAACAATCCGCAGGCGGACAATTTAACTGTGCAATCAATTTTTCAATGGATTCTTTTGCTCCGACAAATTCGGTGTTTCCGGCTTTTTCCTCCTCAATGCACTTAATCAAAGCGGAAATCTTATCTGCCGCCTTTACCATACGCCACTCATCCCTGTCCTCGTCCTGCTTAATGAAATAGCGGCGATAGCTTTTCTGCATATCCTGCGGCAAAAGTGCCACCAGGCGTTCCGCCGCCTGATGCTCAACTGCCTTGTATGCCATGCGAAGCTCGTCATTGCCGTATTTAATCGGGGTCGGCATATCGCCCGTAATGATTTCGGGCATATCGTGATACAGCCCAAGCAAAGCCGTGCGTTCCGCATTCAGCTCTGTCCCGAACCGCTCATTCGACAGCACGGCAAGAGCGTGCGCAATTGCCGAAACCTCCAGGCTGTGTTCGCTCAAATTTTCGGAGCGTGTGTTGCGCATTAACGCCCAACGGTTGATGTATTTCATGCGGGACAGCATGGCAAAAAAACGGTGTGACATTTTATTTTCCTCCCTGTTGATTGGCGGCGAGCGACGGATTTTGTAAAATCAAAATCGAGCCGGGTGAATCATAACAAACGGTGTAGCCTTGAAGAACATATTTCGCGCGCAATGCAACCGTGTCTTCGGCATAAATTCCACGCATATCAAACACAACATAATCCGTTTCGTTGTCGGATTTGATGTCGTAAATTTCGTCCCTCGCATAAAGATGCGGTACCAAAAAGGTGCTCGCCTTCACCGATGCACCGTCCGGCACATGAGAAAGAGCCTCATCCAAGGCTTCAAACTCCGCTTGGTAATTGAAATATTTCGTGGCGGTGGAATTGAGCTTCGGCCAAGCGTTCACGGTGAACAGAAACAGTGACGAATCCGCCGCAAGCAGGCAGAGATAGCGTGCCGTGCGTGCCTTTAATTCCGATGCATTGAGCACCGCCAGATAAATCATGCAAGCCGCCGCACCGAAGCAATATTGAAAATCAATACTGTACTGATAAACATAAGAGGTCATTAAGTTTTCAAGAATAAACGGAAACAGCAAAAGCAATTGTGACACTCTGCGGCTGCAAATCGGCAAAAAGCCGAGCGGCAAAAGCATTTTGAGCAGGAAGAGGAATTTGTCCTGCGTCATTATTTGCCCGACTGCATAGCCGGGGTCCATCAAAATGACACGAATCATGCCGACAAGACCGTTATCCTCATACATATAATTTTCGAAATGGTTTGACATAACGCCGTCACCGTATTTGCTCAGCAAAAGCAGCGCCGCCCCGAACCACGCAAGCGAAAACACCGACAGCGTGATGCCGCAGCGGTATTCCTTGCGGGAAAAGATGAGAAACAAACCGAAGAACAGCACAAACAGTGTGGCATCCTCTTTGACCATGCAGGTGAGCAGTGCAAAGACGAACATCGGAATATACTTTTTCTTTTCAAAAAAGCAGAACATCCACAGCAGAAGCGGCACAAGAAAGCAGTTTTCGTGCAAGTCATAGCTTGTCCCGCAAAAAATGACGGGATTGAGTGCATAAGCCACCATGAGCACCGCCGTAAGCTTCGGCGACAGATTTTTGTGTTTTGCTAAAAAATAAACCGGCAAAACACCCGAAGCCAACACGACCGCCTGCCCGATTTGCAGTGTATAGGGCGAAGGGAACAGCGCATAAAACGGCAAAAGCACATAGTAAATCGGCGAAATATGAACCGCAAAGTGCGACAAAATCATGTCCCGCTCGCTCGAAACCAACGGCAAAAGCGTTTTACGCATATAGTAAAACATATTGCAAAACAGCCCGAAATCATAATTCGGCGTGCAGTATGCCGCTTGACGCATACAGGTAAAGGTGCCGATAAGCCCCAGCACCACCGCCCCTGCAACAGCCGTCACAACAACGGTTGCCCTTTTGTTCCATTTGGTTTTTTGCAAGCCGAGCTTATCATCCTTGAGCAAATAGCAAAGCAGAGCGCAGGCAAGCAAAAGCAGGGTAATGCAAAACCACATATCCCGTTTTTTCGACAAATAGCCGACTGCGCAAAGAAAAAATCCGCCCGTGAGCAGCCACGCATCGGTTTGAAGCCGCCGAACCATACAATTCACCAAAGAAAACGCAGCAAAAAGCCCTAAAACAGAAACGGCATAACGAATCGGTGAAACGGAAAACGCATATGCCACATTGTCAAACGCATCCTCATCCGACAAAAGGAGCAAAACCTGCACAAAGCACCAAGATGCCAAAAAACGGGGAATCGGTTTTCCGGCAGAAAAGCTTTCCTTTATTCGCTCCTTCATGGTTGTTCCTCCGAAAATAAATGATAGGTTTATTATAACAAATTTCCCGAAAAAATGCAAATAGGCTCCTGCCCTTTTCCGCCGGCACGCAAAACAAACAAAACCGTGTCACCCGCAAGAGCAACACGGTTTCGGTTTGTTCGTTTTGAGCCGTCACAATTAACGGAAGAGATTGACCAAGGCTTCGACCGTTTGAAGCACAAACGCCAACACACGGTAAAGCACCGATTCCACATTGTTTTCCGAAAGATTGACTTGCAACGATACAATTTCGGACGGTTTCAAACCGATTTCACGCAGATATTCCACCGCTTCCTTTTTGAGGTTGGCGGTTTTAATATCCGCATCGAAGAGTTTGTTCATTGTTTTTACAAAGCTTCCGTTCAAAATAACCGAATAGGAAGCGTCTGCCTTTGTGATTCCGTAGTAGTTGTAATAGGTAATCATGTAATCGTTGCAGATTTCTTCGCAGTCCGCACCCATCAGGCACTCCAAGACCGCCGCAAAAATGCCGCTTCGGTCCTTACCTTCCCGACAATGCACATCGTAAATGCCCGAATTTTGTGCCATATAGCGAAACGCTTCGCAGAAAGCGGCTTTTGTTTCGGCACAAGTAAAATCAACATTTGCCGCAACGGCAATATGGTTCATACGAGAATAATAGGTGTTATTATAGCCCTCATAGCTTTGTAAGGTAGCTTCATTTTCCGCCAAATTGACAAAATGGGTAACCCCTGCGGCGGCACAGCAGGAATCGGCATAGGTGTTGCGGTTGTGAATCGGCTGAACGGGAGTTGCCGAACGGTAAAGCACGCCCTTTGCAATCTTGCCGCAGGTAATGTTTCGGAAATTGGCAAATTGCGCATCGGTGAGATTCGGATAATCGGAACGGGCATCGGTGTAAGAAATGTTGCGAAGCGTGAATTCCGACAAATACCCTGCCTTTTCTTTCAGCGAAAAGGTAAACACCGTGTTTTCGTCAAAGCCCTCAAAGTAACTCCAGTAAAAGGTTCTGTCGAGGTTGACGATTTTCTTTGCGAAGCCGTAGGTTTCGGCAAAGTTGCCCGAGGAGATTGCCAAAAGCGCCTCATCCTCACCGTCAACACGAACAAAAAAGCCCGGGCACCCTGCATCCACATCGGAATAATTCCTGCACAGCGGAACATCAACGGATTTTTCACCGAAAGAAACCGTCAAAATATCGCCGTAATCAAATTTTGCCAAAACCCCTGCAACGGTTGCATTGAATTTGATATTGCCGTATTTTGAAATTTCTTTGATACCGTTGAATCGCAGCGAATCCTCCGCAAAGGCGGAAATCGGCAACATAGCCATAACAACCAAAGCACAAAGCAACCATGATATAATCTTATTTTTCACTTTCATTCCTCTTCTCTGTATCAGTCGGCAAAGCCGTAAACATTATTATACTACGAATTTTTCGATTTGCAATATTTTCAGATGAGAAACAAGTGAATTTTCATGATTTTTTGAAAACAATTATCCTTCGGCAAGCTTGAAAAAGCTTTTTTTCTTTGTTATAATAAATTCCTATTTTCTTTGTATTGAGGTTTCACCCATGAAAAAGCCAACCTTTCGAGCAACTGCGGTCAGCTGTTACATCGGCTACATTTCGCAGGCGATTGTGAACAATTTTTATCCGTTGCTGTTCGTTTTGTTTCAAAACAAATATGCACTTTCTCTTTCACAAATCAGCTTTTTGATTACCGCCAATTTCGGCATTCAGCTGTTGACGGATATTCTTTCCGCCCGTTTTGTCGACCGCATCGGCTATCGCATTACCGCTGTCACGGCTCACTTCCTCTGCGCCGCAGGGCTGTTTTTGCTGCCGATTTTGCCAACGGCACTGAACCCGTATTTCGGTTTGCTTCTTGCCGTTATGTTGAGCGGCATCGGCGGCGGACTGATTGAGGTTGTCATAAGTCCGATTATCGAGGCCTGTCCGAACGACAACAAGGCGTCTGCCATGAGCCTGCTGCACTCGTTCTACTGTTGGGGACAAACCGCCGTGGTGTTGCTTTCCACGCTCGCCTTCCGCTTTTTCGGCATGAGCTGTTGGTCATTCTGTTCGGCTGTTTGGGGCTTGATTCCCTTTCTTAACGCTTTTTCTTTTTTGCGTGTTCCGCTCAATACACTGCCCCGTACCGAAGGTAAAAGCTCACCGCTGCACACTATCAAAAGCAAGGGCTTTCTCCTGTTCTTTTTGATGATGCTGTGCGCCGGTGCTTCGGAATTATCCATGAGCCAATGGGCATCCGCCTTTGCCGAAGAAGGTTTGCAGGTAAGCAAGGCGATGGGAGATTTGCTCGGACCGTGTATGTTCGCCGTGTTCATGGGCATCTCCCGTGTTTTCTACAGCAAAAAAGGCGAAAAAATTCGCTTGAGCAGCTATATGGCGTTGAGCGGTGCGCTGTGCGTGGTCGGCTACGCCGTCACGGTTTTGGCGCCGCACCCCGTGCTTTCTTTGGCCGGCTGTATGCTTTGCGGCCTTGCCGTAGGCATCATGTGGCCGGGCACCTTCAGCATGGCGGTCAAAGCCATTCCGCTGGGCGGCACGCCGATGTTTGCATTGTTAGCCCTGGCAGGCGATATCGGCTGCACGAGCGGTCCGTCCCTTACGGGACAGCTTTCCTCCGCCTTCGGTTCCGATTTGCGTGTGGGATTTGCTTTTGCCGCTGTTTTTCCGCTTTTGATGCTCATTCTCGCTTTGGCTTGCCGTAAACGGGAAAAAGCAGAAGAAAAGCGGTAACCGATTTTCCTTGCTTTGCATACTATGGGGATGTAAAGCAAAGAAAGGAGGAAACGAACCATGGGATGCAATCTCGGTAACGGCAACTGCTCTTGGATCATCATTCTCATTCTCATCCTCAGTTGCTGCTGCGGCAATAACGACAATTCCGGCTGCGGCTGCAACTCCGGCAGAGGTTCTGACTGCGGCTGCTGCGGTTAATCTCTGCAAAGCACTTCTGACATAACGGCGTGAGCCCGAACAGTCATCGGCTGTTCGGGCTTGCTTAGTATTATATATTTTTTATTATAAAAGTGTATACATTTGTCGGATTGTGTGGTATAATGGGCGTAATCTTGTAAAATGAGGAGTGGTGTTATGTCCGTTACGGTCAGCGTCGTTGTACCGACACACAATCGCCCTCACTTTTTAAGCAGAACCATTGATTCTTTGCTCGAACAAACCTATCCGTTTACGGAGATTGTCGTTGTAGACGATAACGAGCCTGACAGCGAAGCACGCAAGCAAACCGAAGCCGTCATGGCAAGCTATATCAACCGTGAAAATGTTTTGTATGTGCAAAACCCTCACGCATTAGGCGGCGGACCTGCCCGCAATGCAGGCATAAAAGCCTGCCACGGGGATTATGTTACCTTTTTGGACGACGATGATATCTACCTGCCCGAAAAAGTCGACACGCAATTGAGCTTCATGCTGCAAAATGATCTTGACATGAGCTTCACCGATGTTTTTCTTCACGGTGCCGACGGCAAGCTTGTCGAATACCGCCGTCACACCTATGTGCAGAGCTGTTCGGATTTTGAATTGATGCGTCAGCACGTCATTCACTCGCTCTGCCCAACCTCCACCTACATGATTAAGCGCAGCTTTATTGACCGAACCGACGGCTTCCGTAATGTATCCATGGGGCAGGATTTTATGCTGATGTACGACATGATTGAGCGCCATGCAAAAATCGGCTATTTGCCCGTTTCCTATATCATCCAATATTTACATGGAGAAGGAAGAATTTCAGTCGGTAAAAATAAAATCAACGGTGAAAACAATCTCTATGCGTTCAAAAAGACGAAGTTCGACATTCTCAACGCAAAAGAGCGTCGTTATGTCCGTTTTCGCCATTATGCGGTGCTGTGCGTTGCCTATTTGCGCAGCTCAAAGCCGCTTCACGCTTTCAAGTATGCATTGGCCTGCCTGTTCTCCTCGCCGATTTCGGTCCTGCGGGAGCTGAAAAACTTTCTCGCCAACCGCAAGCTTGCAAGAAACGAAAATGCTAACCGAGGTAAAAAATGACAATCACCATCGGAAAAAGAAACAGCATACGGTCTTCTCTCTCTCTCGATACTTTTGTCGATGTGAGCTTTTTTCTGTTGCTTTTTTCGCTGTTTACCAATATTTTCTTCAATGGCTTGCAAAATTACTTCTACCTGTTTTCTTTTTTCTTTTTCCTTGGCATAAAGTGCCATATATTCTTCAGTTAATTCAAGCAAAGGAAGCAAATATTCTCTTAACTGCTTATATTCCTCAAGAATATTTTCAACGGAAGTCTTAAAAACATTAGATTTTTCATATAATTTTTTATACGCCTCACGTTTCGACTTAAATACATTATATAAGGTATCGTCCGTATCCTTACTTGGTCTACCAATGGTAGCCCATTTTTCACTAACACGCGCGTGAATTTCATGATACGAATTTGCCGCAAGAATACCGTCTATTTTCTCAATATCCTTCTTCGCTGTAAGAATTACCTTTTCGTATCCATCTTCATTTTCCACCAGTTTCTCATTCTCTAGAACTAGGCTTCGAACTTCATGCAAAGTATTTTTAAACATCTCACAGCATCTTTGAATGAATTCCAGTTTTTCAAAATCCTCTGCATTATCTACACATAACGCAGACTTTGCATTATCAATCCAAGTCTCAGGCTGTGGAAAACTATTAGATATTTTTGCAATACGAAGAACAGCTTTTTTTAGACCCTCGTCATCGTAATCCTTACCAAACAAATCAATCAAAGAAAGGAAAGTTTCATTGTTTTCCTGCTTATATTTAACTTCAAACAGGCGATCAATTACCTCCATGCGAACAAGAGTTAACATTCCTTCGTCGCCAATATTAAATACAGAATCAAGCTTAAGTAAGCTAAAATGTTCCTTTACCAAATGCATACAAAAACTATCAATGGTGGAAATATCTGCATGATTAACTAAGACAAGCTGCTTTAAAATATGCTCATCCTCTGGTTTTTCCTCCAACGCCTTCTCCAAGCGTTCTGTAATTTTCTGGCGCATCTGTGCTGCTGCCGCATTGGTGAAAGTTACAATCAAAAAATCATCAATATTACAACGCTTTGTTGGATCCTCATCCAAAACCTGCTGCAATATACGCTCCACTAAAACTGCAGTTTTTCCGGAACCAGCAGACGCAGACACAAGGATACTACAATCTCTGGTATCGATTACCTGTTGTTGTTTGTCTGTCCACTTAGGCATCTGCTTTTCCTCCCAATTCCTTCTTTATTTGCTCATACACTA
>DNXM01000122.1:0-3416 GCA_003505905.1 Oscillospiraceae bacterium | reverse complement strand
ACTGATTACCACCGCACTTAGTATCAAATCTACAAACGGATGAATAAACGCAATAAGAGCATGCACTCATTCGAGGCTTATAAAATGGATTCTTATCAATCTTGCCGTCCAAAATATCATCCACTATACTCATAGTCTTTTTATGGGCAAACTTCTGAATATTATCATAAAACTCCCCATCAAAAAGTTCAGTTTTGGGTCCATATAGCTTCTGCTCTTTCTCACGCTTTTCCTTCGCCTTTTGCGCATTTGCAGCCTCAACATATGGATCATGTAAGGCATAGTAATACATACCTTCTGGCTTAATCTTAACATTCTCGCCAAGCTTCTTTGCATAGTCATTCTTAACAAGCTCATTCATTACACTAAGATACATTGTAAGCTGAAGCTGAAGTCCCTCATAAACCTCGTGAATTTTAAATTCATGCTTACTAGATTTATAATCAATAATTCTAAATTGCAAATCCTTGGTTGTTGGTGAATAGAACACATCACAGCGATCCACAATACCATTAAATTTGACATCATACTTATCTCCAAGTAATGGATCATTAAAGTGATGTTCGAAATAAACTGGCTCAAAGCATTTCTCATTGGTAATTCGAGAAAGACCCTCTGCGGTTCTACGACCAATTCTATGTAATACATTTCGAAGCGTCTGATATTTCTCATCTTCAATGTTAACGCCCGCATACTCCTTGGCATAGGACTCATCCACAAACTTATCCACCAAACGATTACGTTCTTCATCCGTAATCTTATCCCAGGCATTGTTCATATTATCATGGACATGACGATAGAGTTTCTCCATAGAACCGTGCATAATAATACCCACGTTACGTCTATCGATAGAACGTATTTCTCTTTCTCTAAGTCCTAAAATGTACTGTAAGAAATATGCATAAGAACAAGCTGCATATTTTTCAAGCTTTGATACTGACTGGCTAAGCAGACGAAGTTTAAGAAGTTCTGCCACATCCTTTGTAAGCTTCTCAGGAATATTGGCGTAGGTAAGTGCCTTTTGAATATTTGAAAGCAGCTCCGTCTTGCCCTCATTCATATAAAGGCGATATAAATCTAAAGTCTGATTCAAATGACTCATATCCTGATTTAATATCTCACGAAAACCTACAATCAATGTTTCCACACTAGAATTTTCTGTCTCAACATGGTAATCATAGGTTCTGTTATAATTAATACTTAGATTTTTATATAGCTTCTGAACACGACCAATCACATAGGATGGTTCCATTGGTGAATTCTGATTATCCATCTGTGTATAAGAAAGATACAACGCATCCTGTGGCTTTGTCATATTAAGATAAAGATAGAATTGTTCTGTATATGCATTAGTCTTCTCTGTTGGAGCAAGACAAAATTCGTGCTTCGACAACAATTCTTTCTCTCGATCCGTAATAATCTGTGCAGGATTCGATTTTTTAGGAATCACACCATCATTCATCCCTAAAATGAATAACACCTTAATATCCTCAAGTCTAGTTCTAGTAATATCTCCAACCAACACCGTATCCAATGTATTTGGAATACGACCAATCGAGATATCCTTCACACCAAGCTTGAATAATTCTAAGAAATCATGAGGGTTCGTTTCATCCTCTGGCATAATCTCAAGCATCTTATCAAACACAAGAATAAGCTTGTCGTATACACCCTTCGCCTCTTTCAAGCCCTTTTCATAATCAAACTTTGTCATGAAATTTTTCATAGCATTAACATAGCAACGGATAGTTCCATCACCATTCTTGATTTCTTCATAGAAAGGCAAAATGATATCCATCACCAAAAGACGAAGTTCCTCCATCTCACCTTCCATTGGCTTATTCCACCAGCTAACTCCCTTAATTCCATGCTTTAAAACATAGTTTTCCAAAATCTCTATTTCATCATCCGTAATATCTGCAAGTATTCCAGATTTCAAGAAAGCAAACACACTGTCATAAGAGAAATTCTCTTCTACAATGGACACAATATGTTCAAGTGCATCCATATACGGATTGTTCTTAAGTGGTTCACTATAGTCAACAAAATAAGGAACCTCATACAACTTAAAGAATCGATCTACGTAATCCTTTGTAGATTCTAGATTGCCACTAATGATAGCTATATCCTTATAGCGATACTTTTTGTCACGAACTAAGCCTTTGATTTTAGCCGCAATCTGTCTAAGTTCCTTAGCTGGAGTCTCGTAAACATCTACGAATAATTCCTCCACCTCATTCTCATATACCTTATAAGGGTAACGGAATAAATTACGTTCTAAGTGATGGAGAGCACCAGAAGCAAAACGGGTAGGGCAGATAACATTCTTGTTATTATCTACCTGTTCCATGTTCATAGTAATATCTGGTAAGACAGTAACTCCTGCTTCCTTCGCAAGACCAAGCATAAGTTTTCTAGTTGCATCCGACAGATAGAACAGCTCATGTTCCTTCAAGTTTCTACCAGACGATGTTATATAGGCCTTCTCATCCATGGTAAGAATCATCTGAACCTCACCAGCATACTTAAGAAGCTCCTTCACAATCTTACACTGAATTGGTGTAAAACCAGTGAATCCGTCCATAACAATCACGCTGTCTTTTATATAATCAGAATCCTTAATATTCTCTGCTAAAAGATCGGTAAGTTGTTCTGCCACAATGTAGGATTCCTTAATCTTCTCATCAAATGCATCAAAAATAAGCTGCATGTCATGAAGCTTATTTTTAAGCATTTCATTCACCTCAGTATCTTCAAGTTCCTCCTGCACCTTGGCAAGGGCTTCCCTTGACAAATCATACTGATACATCTCTGACATTAAAGACTTAATCTCATCTATAAAGCCAGATTTATCCAAACATCCGCCATAGACAGACAACTTCTCCTTGCAAGCACCAGCCACCTGACGAATTAACATGGTTTTACCAAAGTCTTCCAATACCTTCTGTGGCTTAATATTTAGCTCATCAAACACACGGTATGTAAGACGATTAAATCCATAAACATCTATGTTCATGGAACCCTTCTTTGGATGAAGCATAACCATCTTTCTTTGCAAAGCCATACTGTACTGTTCTGGCACAAGAAGGATATATTGCTTCTTAGGATTTGCCATGGCAGCTTCAATCATTTGATTATATAAGGTATAAGATTTTCCTGCTCCAGATGTACCAAAGCAAAACTGTAATGCCATAGCATAACCTCCATTTATTTTGTCTTAATTACAATCTTTCCACCTGTCTTATAAATACTATTGGCAGGTACATATCCACGAACAGGGGAAAGTGGATAAATATTCGATTCGCGGCCAATAACAGTACCTGGATTTAACACACTATTACATCCAACCTCAACATTGTCTCCAAGAATGGCACCCATTTTCTTTAAGCCGGTTTCATGAGAAATGCCCTCTCCAT
>DNXM01000197.1 GCA_003505905.1 Oscillospiraceae bacterium | reverse complement strand
GGAATTTACTTTGAGAAGTCGCCTCACACAAAAAAATGCTCATTTTTTGAAACTTTTTCTTGCATATTCGGTCGTCTTTTGCTATAATTAGCCGGTATTTTGTCTAAAAAAGGAGAACCCCATGAAAGAATTCTTTATCAAGCTCATCGCATCCGTTACTGCCCTGACAACGCTTGTTTCAAGCGGCATCGACACGGTTCAAAAGTATCATTTTGTTGACCTGCTCGCCGAGGGCTTTGCCACCTACTTCAAAGCCGACACAAGTGACGAAGTCGACAAATTTCTCGCCAAAACGGGCGGTGTTGTCAAAGGTGTATGCCACCCGAATTCCGACACGAAGCAAATCAGCGAAGCCAACATCCAATGGGTTCGTTTTGATTTGAACGAGCTTCCGTATGATGGACAGGGTAAAACAAATGCGTCTTACCAATATGCCAAGTCGAGAGCCAAGTATTATGCCGATGCAGGATTCAAAGTGATGCTCATTACTCCGTATCCGAAGGATTACATCGCCGCAGGCATTGACCCGAGAACCGAGGACGGCAAGAAAAAGGTCAAAGAAATTGCCGAATTCTATGCAAAGGATTTGCAGGGCATTGCATCCGCTTTTCAAATCACCAACGAAATGGGCGTTGACCATTTCACCGTGCCGTTGACCATTCAGCAGGCGGCGGAGTTCATCGGCATCCAAATGGAAGCCATGAACAATGTAAAAAAAGATATTGTTGTCGGCTTCAACATCGCCGCTTGGGAAATGTATAACCTTTGCTACTATGTCAAGCCGTGGTTGGATTATGCCGACTATGTCGGCGTGGATATCTACCTCGGGTGCTTTGAAAATGTGTTCAAAACCCTTTACGGTTATGATTTTCTGACCCGTTTTGTTTGGGGCATGACGAAAAAGCCGGTTATGGTCTGCGAATTCGGTTACATCGGTTACGGCGAAGCTAAAAGCACGAAAGAGAAAAATGAAATTCTTCAATCCTACGGCTATGAAAACGAGGCGGCGGCGAGAGCTGATATTCGGGGCTTTATCAACAATCTTCCGACGGATTTCCGTGACCATATGCTGAATTTGGGCTGCACGACAGATGAAGAGCTGGCGGCAAAGCTGTTTGATACCGAGCTTATCAATCACCTCTATTGTGAACTGCCCGAAGGTTACACACTGCGAAACTTCAAACACAACCCCGAGGATCAGGCGAAGTTCTTCACCAAGACAATCGCAAAGCTGCAAAAGCATAAGTTCGTTGTCGGCGGATTTGTTTATTGCTATGAGGACAGCAACGCCTGTTACATCTGCGGTCAGTCCGATTGCCCCGTTGAAACGGGTTGGGGCTTGGTGGATTTGAAAGGCAACCCGAAGCCTGCTTACTATGCGGTGCGTGACGCATTCGCCAATTGGAAATAATATATAGGTAATGAACAAGCAAGGACTGTTGTATCACACTCATGCGGTACAGCAGTCTTTTTTCGAATGAAACCTGCCTGCTTTTCAAAAGCTGAAAAGGATTTGAATCGACTTTGAAATTCGGAGATAAACAGAATGGAGGTTGACATATGCAATTCAATATGCTAAAGTAAAAACAGAAAATATAATATAAAGGAGTTGTTCAATTTGAAAAAGTTTTTGGCGTTATTACTGGCTTCCTGTGTGCTTCTGACTTTTGCCTCATGCGGCGGAAAAACCGAAACCGACACGACAACCAAGCCTGCCGGTGAAATGACCCCCGAGGATTATACAGGCACGCTCACGGTTTATTCTCCGCACGATTCCGACCCATTGAACGCAGGTGTTGCCCTTTTTGAAGCAAAATATCCGAATGTTACGGTTGAAGTGATTGCCGACGGCACATCAAACCTTGTTGCCAAGATTGCCGCCGAATCGGCAAACCCGGTATGCGATGTTATATGGGGCGGCGGAGCGGATACGCTTGCCGCATATAAAGATTATTTCCAGCCCTATAAGCCCATGTGCTTTGATAAGCTTGACGCTTCTCTCTGCGACTCCGAATATTATTGGATTGGTGAATCTCCTCTGCCGATGACATTTGTTGTCAACACGCAGAAGGTTGCCGAAGAGGACATTCCCGAAAGCTGGGCAGACCTGCTGAACTGGGATGTTGCCAAATACGGAAAAATCGCAATCGCCGACCCTGCTTCCTCCGGCTCGGCGTTCACACAGCTTTGCACCATGCTTTCCGTTTTCGGCACATCAGCCGACAACTATCAGTCGGGTTGGGATTTTGTCAAGGCTCTTTATCCGAAGCTTGAAGTGAAGTCTTCTTCTTCTCTGGCTCATAAGGATGTGTTTGCGGGCGAAAATGCAATGGGTATCACGCTTGAAAAAGGCTCTGTGGCATATGAAGAGGATTGGATGGTCACTGTTTATCCGTCCGACGGCACATCGGCTGTTCCCGATGGCGTTGCTATTATTAAGGATTGTCCGAACCCCGAGCTTGCAAAGCTTTTTGAGGAGTTTGTTTTGAGCAGTGAGTGCCAAACCGCACAGAACAAGGATTGGGCTCGCCGCCCGATGCGTTCGGACGTTGAAGCAACGGGGCTTAAAACGCTTTCCGATATCAAGCTCATCAATTATGATTTTGATTATGTTTCGGCAAACGCTTCCTCCATTAAAGAGCAGTGGCAGGATATTGTTGTCGGATAAGACATTATCTTTGAAACGCAAGCAAGGGAAGATTTTCTTTTCCCTTGCTTTCTTACATAATACCAAAAAAGAGGAAAAAACATGAGTAATGCAGTAAAAATTATCGACGCAGTGAAATTGTACGGAAAGAGCATGGTGTTGAAGGGTGTATCGCTCGACATCAAAGAGGGCGAGTTCTTTACGCTTCTCGGTCCTTCCGGCTGTGGAAAAAGCACACTTTTGCGCATGATTGCCGGTTTTAATTCCATTGAGGGCGGCGAATTCTATTTCGGTGACACGAAGATTAACAATGTGCCGGCGCATAAGCGAGATATCGGCATGGTTTTCCAAAACTATGCTATCTTTCCGCACATGACCGTGGAAGAAAATGTCGCCTATGGTCTGAAGGCACGCAAGGTGCCGAAAAAAGAGATTGAAGAGCGTGTTAAAACAGCACTTGAGCTTGTTCAAATTGAGCGTTGGGCAAAAAGAAAGCCAAACGAGCTTTCGGGCGGTCAACAGCAAAGGGTTGCGCTTGCAAGGGCGTTTGTAATTGAGCCTGCCGTGCTTTTGATGGATGAGCCTTTGTCGAATTTGGATGCAAAGCTTCGTGTTCAAATGCGAACCATCATCAAAAAGCTTCAGCAGAATCTCGGCATAACCACCATTTATGTAACGCACGACCAAGAGGAGGCGCTGGCTGTTTCCGACAGAATCGCCGTGATGAACGCCGGTGAAATCATGCAGGTTGGTACGCCGAAAGAAATCTATGCCAAACCGCAAAACACGTTTGTTGCCAACTTTATCGGCGTCAGTAATTTTATCGACTGCGAAGTGGACGAAAACGGAACCGCAAACATCAGAAACGAAATGAGTATTTCCGTTCCGATGAAGAAAAAATATGTCGGAAAGGCAGTGCTTTCGGCTCGCCCCGAGCAGATATCTTTCGGCAAAAGCGGATTGCCCGCCACGGTGAAATTCGCAACCTTCCTCGGGGACAGAACCGAGTACGAGGTGACGCTGTCCGACGGGCAGAGCCTTCTCCTGTGCGAATATGTCAAAGAAAACGGAAGCGTCAAAAATGCCGGTGATAAGGTTTTTGTCGATTTCGACCTGAACCGTATCAGCTTGTATGAAAGCGAATCCCGGGAGGTGCTTTCATGCTGAAAAAAAGACGAATTTCCTTGCCGTTTCACTTGGATTGTTGGTTTTGGATAAAATTGGCTGTGTTTGTCATTTTCGCTCTGTTTCTTGTCTGGCCGTTTTCATCCATGATTACAAATGCTTTCAAATCGGGCACCGCAACCGAATTCACGCTGGATAATTTTAAGCGTTTTTTTGAAAAAAAGTATTACTACTCGGCTTTGTGGAACAGCTTGAAGATTTCCGTTGTTCCGACCGTGTTTTCCGTTGTGCTCGGTGTGCCAATGGCTTACTTCATGACGAGATTCAATGTCATCGGCAAAAAACTTTGGCACATTATTACGATTCTTTCACTCATGAGCTCGCCGTTCCTCGGTGCATATGCTTGGATTATGCTTTTCGGGCGTTCGGGAAGTGTAACGGAGTTTTTCGCAAATTACGGAATTGCATTGCCGACAATATACGGCTTCGGCGGTGTGAGTATTGTTTTGACGCTGAAGCTTTTTCCCTATGTCTATATGTATACATCGGGTGCGATGGAAAGCATTGATGTTTCGCTCGAAGAAAACGCCGAAAATCTCGGGAGCGGTAAGCTTCGCAGATTTTTCACCATCACACTCCCCGTGGTGACGCCCTCGGTTACAGCGGGTGCCCTTGTTGTGTTTATGAGTGCCCTCGCCGATTTCGGCACGCCGATGCTGTTAGGAGGACAGGATTTCAGAACTCTGCCCGTTTTGATTTACAATGAATGGCTCGGCGAAATCGGCGGCAACGGGAATCTCGCTTCCGCTATTTCCATTATTATTGTTCTGATTACACTGGTTGTTCTCGGGTTTCAGAAAAAATTCGTTTCCAAGAAGAACTATATCATGTCCTCCATGCGCCCTCCGCAGGAGAAACAACTGAAGGGCATCAAGCGCATTTTGGTTACAATTCCTGTTGCGCTCGTTTGCCTGATTGCATTTCTGCCCCAGGTGGTCGTTATTGTCAGCTCGTTTGAAAAAACAAACTATTCAAGCTTCATCGGCGGATTCACCTTTGACAATTATTCAAAGCTCGGTTCAAGGCTTTGGACAGCCCTGCAGAACACCTTTGTGTTTTCAACGGTCGCCATGGTGTTTATCGTTATCATCGGAGTCTTGATGTCATATGTAATCGTGCGTAAAAAAGGCAAGACGGGCGGCATTCTCGACCTGCTGCTAATGGCACCGTACGTCATTCCCGGTTCGGTTCTCGGCCTTTGCTATATTGTCACCTTCAATGTCAAGCCACTTGTTTTAACGGGTACCGGCACGATTATCATCATTTCCTATATCATCCGTAAGCTTCCTTACACCGTGCGCAGTGCAAGTGCCTTTTTGATGCAGACCGACCCATCGGTTGAGGAGGCATCCATCGACCTCGGTGTTTCGCCGATTAAATCGTTCGGCAAAATCACCGCAAAAATCATGCTGCCCGGTGTGTTTTCGGGCGCCATTCTTTCGTGGGTTACCTGTATCAATGAATTGAGTTGTTCCATTATGCTTTCCTCCGGCAGGAATAACACCCTTACCATTGCGGCTTATACGGATATTGTCCGTAACTCCATTGGGTCGGGTGCCGCCCTTTCAACGATTTTGACGGTTGCCAGTGCCGTGGTGCTTTTGATTTGTCTGAAAGTGTCCAAGGGAAAAATCAAGGTCTGAATGTTGGGCGAAAAAACAATCCGCAATCTTCCCAACAAACAAACGGCATTATGCTGTTCCTTTAGGGAAGAGAAATCCATTTTCATTTTGGAAAAACGATTGAAATGAACCATGTTTCATGCTAAAATCAAACAAATAAATTGCAGAGGAAGAATTGACCATGAAAAAAACACTTGCATTGTTTATGACAACACTGGTTTGTGTTTGTTGTTTTGCATCCTGCTCCGGGGAAGCCCCCGCCACCGCAGATACCGCCGAGGGGTACAAAATTGCATTTGTGCCGAAATTGACTTCTGTTTCTTGGTTTGAACGCATGGAAGATGCGGTGAATACATATAACGAAGAAAACGGATGCAGCTATTTCTACGGCGGTTCCACGGACGCCGCAGGGCAGGCAACCTATTTGGAGCAACTGCTTGCAGAGGATTGGGATGCCATTTGTGTGGTACCCTATGATACGGAATCCATTGCTCCCCTGTTGGAAAAAGCCCGTAACGACGGTATTTTGGTGATTACCCACGAAGCGGACACCCTTGACCCCAAATGCTTTGACTGTGATGTGGAGGCATTCCGTTCCGAGGATTTGGGCACCCATTACGGGGAACTTCTTGTGGAAAAAACCGGGGGAAC
>DNXM01000037.1:6008-6459 GCA_003505905.1 Oscillospiraceae bacterium | reverse complement strand
CCACACCCATGCCACGAGCCAAGCCGCGGACAAAGGCGGTTTTTCCCATGCCGAGACCGCCGAAAAACGCAACAACATCGCCCCGATGCAAAAGCTTTGCAAGGGACGAGCCGATTTGTTCGGTTTGCTGTACGGATTGCGAATAAAATGTTTTTTTCACGATTTTTCACCCTTTGAGATAGGATTATAACACAATCCGTCGGGTATAGCAAAGGATTTGCTTGTATTTTTTTGAAAAATGGTCTATAATCCTTCTCGTATTCCTGCTTCATCGCTTCGGAAAGGAGGCGGAGTCAATCCGTACCGTAATTCGTTTTATCAAAGACACCGACCTGTATATGCTGGTTTTGTGCCTGATTGCCTCTGGCTTGGGCATTTTGATGGTTCACAGCGCAACCCTTTGCAAGCTCACCGAGGGACAAACCGTTTTCCGTGACACGCTCGTTATGGC
>DNXM01000037.1:0-5980 GCA_003505905.1 Oscillospiraceae bacterium | reverse complement strand
GGGCGTTCTTGTCTGCTTGGCAATCTCCGTCATCGACTACGAGGTCATTTTGAAGCTTTGGCCGTTTATCGGCGGCATATCCGTTTTACTCATGCTGTTGCTGTTCAAATTCGGTACCGGTCCCTCCGGGCGAAGCGATGTAAAAACATGGCTCGACCTCGGTGTTTTGTACTTTCAGCCGTCTGAACTGCTCAAAGCCGCCTTTATTGTCACCTTTTCGGTGCATTTGGAATTGGTTGGCAGCGACATTAACAACCTCGTCAACATTTTGCTGTTGTGCGTTCACGGTGCCGTGCCGACCCTGTTGGTCGTTTTGACCGGCGACATGGGCTCTGCACTTGTGTTCCTGATGATTTTCACCGTTATGATGTTCCTTGCCGGTGTAAAGTTAAGATACTTTGCAGTCGCACTTGGCACCGTCATAGCCGCCGCACCCATTGTTTGGATTAAAGTGTTCAACAACATTCAGCGTGAACGCTTTTTGGCACTGCTTTATCCCGAATCCTATGAAGATATCATCTACCAACAAGCACGGGGAAAGACCGCCATCGGCACCGGTCAATTCTTCGGAAAAGGCCTGTTCAAGGGCTCGCTCACGCAATCGGGCTATGTGCCGGAGGCAAAAAACGACATGATTCTCAGCGTTGTCGGCGAAGAGCTCGGCTTTGTCGGCTGTCTTGCTCTGATGATTTTGTTCGTGCTTCTCATTCTTCGAATCGTAAAGGTAGCTCGCCTTACACCAGATAATCCCGGCAAATACCTTTGCTACGGCGTTGCCGCCATGATTGCCTCGCAGGTCATCGTCAATGTCGGCATGGTTTTGATGTATCTGCCCGTTATCGGCATCACGCTGCCATTCATGAGCGCAGGCGGCTCAGCAAACCTTTGCATCTATATCGCCATGGGGCTTGTGTTCAGCGTTTACCGCATCAACAAAGACCGTGCGCCGGTCGATTTCCGCATAATCAATGTGCGAACGCCCTACCATTAAGCCGAAAATCACAAAACGACTTTTCCGAAGGCAGAGTGCTG
Organism: Oscillospiraceae bacterium; assembly: GCA_003505905.1. GTDB lineage: Bacteria > Bacillota > Clostridia > Oscillospirales > Acutalibacteraceae > UBA8612. The sequence continues at coordinate 4,948 of DNXM01000037.1, read as the reverse complement.
TTCGGGTTTGCCGCCTGCAATTTGACGGCAACGCAGAACGGCATCTCTGCCGTATTTTTCTTTCATGCGTTCGACACCGATTTCCAATTTTTCCATGCGCTCCAGCTGTTCGTAATCGTAGCCGAAGCATAGCTGAATACTCTCATCCTCATGCACCAAGCCGACCGCACGAATGCCGATGGAACGCAGAGGCGTTACACCATCCCACACTTCCGAAATCAATTCACAACCGACTTTACGAAGCAATTCCGCCAGCCGAATCGGCTGCGATAAGCGCCGTTGATGTTCGGTAATGTTCAAATTTTTATCCCGCAAATGCACCTGCACAACGGTTGCCATAGCATGGTTCGCTCTCAATTCGTGCGACACCCGTTCGCTCAGCCAAAGAAGTGTCAGCGCAATATCGTTTTCGGTGCGCATATCCTGTTGCGTTGTGGTACTGCGCCCAATGCTTTTCGGAACGGGAATTTCACCCGAAAGGCTGACAGGTGACAAATCCAGCCCATTGGCAAACCGCCACAGCGTTTCGCCGCCCTTGCCTAAAATCAAGCGCAGAATTTCGGGCTTGGTTTTTGCCAAATCACCGATGGTGTAAATGCCGATTCGCTGTAAGCTTTTGAGTGTTGCCGAACCGACGCCGAGCATTTCCTGCGCCGCCAACGGCCAAACGATGCGCTCTATATCCTCCCGCCGAATGACGGTGACGGCATCGGGCTTTTTGTAGTCGCTGCCGAGCTTGGCGAAAATTTTGTTGAAGCTGACACCGACGGAAATGGTGAGTCCTGTTTTTTCCTTGACGGTTTGGCGGATTTGCTCCGCCATTTCTTCGCCCGAGCCGAACAGCTTGGTACTGCCCGTCACATCCAGCCAGCATTCATCAATTCCGAACGGCTCAATGCGGTCGGTATACTGCTCATAAACCGCACGAGCCTGTTGGGAATAATGCGTGTATTTTTCGTAATGAGGCGGAACAACGGTCAAATTCGGGCATTTCTGCATCGCCTGCCAAATCGCTTCGGCGGTTTTGACACCGTACTTTTTTGCCTCTTCGTTTTTGGCAAGGATGATTCCGTGCCGTTTTTCAACGCTTCCGCCCACTGCAACCGGCTTGTTTTTCAAATCCTCCCGACCGAGGCACTCAACCGAAGCAAAAAAATTATTCAAATCACAATGAAGTATGATTCGTTCCGACACCGTTTTCACCGCCAAACATTTGTTCTTGTCATATAATAGCACATTTGTTCGGTTGTGTAAAGAACTTTTTTGAAAAATGTCCGACCGAGAAGAAAAACCGTGAAAAACAAAAATCCACTCCGGCTTTCTGCAAAGTTTTCAAATTGACAAAACCGGACGATTTTTGTATAATGGGAAGCAAGATGAATGGGAGAGATGAATTTCATGTATAAAGTCGGTATTTGCGCACACTTCGGTTTCGGCAAAGACCTGATGAACGGTCAGACTGACAAAAGTCTGGCAGTTTGGAACGCATTAACCAAAGAATACGGGGAAGACCGCATTGCCGTATTGGATACGCACGGCTGGAAAAAACACCCTGCAGCAATCTTGCTCGGGTGCATGAAGCTCCTTAAAAATTGTGAGAACATCATCATGCTACCGGCGCAAAACGGTGTAAAGCTGTTCCCGCGCCTGTTCGAAATACTCAACCAAGCCAAGCACCGCAAGCTCCACTACATCGTCATCGGCGGCTGGCTTCCCGAACAGTTGAAAACAAACGCTTCTCTCCTTGATTCCATTGCCAAACTCGATGCCGTGTATATTGAAAGCAATCAAATGAAAGACGCTTTAACGGCGCTCGGGTTGAAAAATGTTCTGCATATGCCGAACTTCCGCAACTGCCGCATTCTTTCACCCAACGAGTTGACCACCTCGAACGAACAGCCGCTCAAGCTCTGCACCTTCTCCCGTATTGAAAAGGACAAGGGAATCGAGGATGCCGTTGAAGTGGTGCGCAGCATCAACCGTAAGGCCGGCAGGACCGTCTATACACTCGACATTTACGGCAACCCCGAAAAAGAGTACGAAAAACGGTTTGAAGAAATCGTTCGCGGATTTGAGCCGTATTTGTCCTACAAAGGCGTTATTAAGGGTGAGGACTGCGGAAAAGAGGTTTTGAAAAACTGCTTTGCCATGCTGTTTCCGACCCACTACCAAGGAGAGGGCTTTGCCGGTGCAATCATTGATGCGTTTTCCGCCGGTCTGCCCGTCATTGCCACCGATTGGCGGTGTAACCCCGAAGTGATTCGGGACGGCATTGACGGCATTCTTTATCCGACTTGCGACAACAGCCGTTTGGAAGAAATCTTAACCGCTCTTGCCGAACACCCCGACAAGCTCAATGCACTGAAAACGAATTGTTTAGAGCGTGCCGCTTACTACGAAGCCTCCCGTGTGATTCGGATTTTGACCGACAACATGAAAGAAACCAAAGAAGCAGAGCGTGAGGCGGTGAATGTATGACGCCGAAAAGACTGCTGTGCTGTATGAGCAGCATGGACACCGGCGGAGCGGAAACCTTTTTGATGAAGCAATACCGTTCCCTCGACCGCACCGAGTATCAAATGGATTTTTGCGTGAATGTGTCCGAGCGTGGATATTATGACAATGAAATCGAAGCCCTCGGCGGAACGATTTACCGCATTCCGCCCAAATCAAAGGATTTTTTCGCCTCGCTCAACGCATTAAAAGATATTGTAAAAACAAACGGCTATGAGGCTGTTTTGGTTTCCTCCGTCAAGCCCGGCACGGCGTTGGAGCTGATGGCCGCCAAGCAAGGCGGAGCGACACGGCTGATTTACCGCTCAAGCAACTCCTCTGTGGACGGCGGAGCAAAGCAAAAGCTGCTGCACACCACCATCGGAAAGCTTGCACGCATTGTGCCGACGGTAAAATTTGCGCCGTCTGTTCCTGCGGCGGAATACTGCTTCGGCAAGGGCTGTGTTGAAAAAGGCAAGGCACAGCTTTTGCACAACGGCATTGACCCGAGCTTTTATTGCTATTCGCCCGAAGGCCGCAAAAAAGCCCGAGCCGAATGGGATGTATCGGATGACTGTTTGGTTTTGGGGCACATCGGGCGGTTCACCAAGGCGAAGAACCACAGCTTTTTGCTGGATGTGTTTGCCAAGGTCAACGAAAAAAAAAGCAACAGCTGTTTGGTGCTCATCGGACAGGGCGAATCGGAACACGAAATCAAAGAAAAAGCAAAACAGCTCGGGATTCTCGAACACATTCGTTTCACAGGCGTTCGTTCGGACATTCCCGATTTGCTCAGCGGAGCGGATATGTTTGTGTTCCCCTCGTTTTACGAAGGAATGCCCAACACCGTGATTGAAGCACAGGCGCTTTCCCTGCCCTGCTTTGTGTCCAACCGTGTGACTGCCGATGCCGCCATCACCGACCTTGTGCAATTTTTGCCGATTAACGACCCAAATGAATGGGCTGACGCTGTTTTAGCCTGCCCCGTTGCCAAACGCAGGGAAATGAAAGAGGAAATCGAAGCAAAGGGATACGATATTCAGAACGTCCATCGCTCCTTCGTCAAGCTCTGTTACGGAGAATGAGAATTTCACGCATACGGCTCAAAACCGTGTGCGTTTTTTTATTTTGGAAAAACGGTTGACTTTTTTTCTTTTTCCTTATACCATAGAATCAATACCAATCTCGGAGGATAAAAACATGGCACAACTGAAAATGTACCGTCTGGCATCGACCCCGTTTACGGAATTGACTCTGCCCGAGGGCTATTCTTTCTCGCTTTACAAAGAAGAAAGCGACGGCTTGGCTTGGGTGGAATGCTGTAAGAACGGTTTGGTCGGTGATGACGCAACCTTTGAAAATTTCCGTGATTCCATTTTGGAGCACGATTTTACCGATGCGAAAAAAGACTGCTTTTTCTTGGATTACAAGGGCGAACACATCGGCACCATCACCGCTGTCTATCACCCCGACCGCAACTGCGGCGAAGTGCACATGGTCGGCATGAAGACCGAGCACCGTGGCAAGGGCTTGAGCAAATATATGAACAACATCGCCGTCAAGCGTCTGCTTTCGGACGGTGTGGATTACATTTATCTGACCACCGACGAATGGCGCAAGGGTGCTGTCAAAAGCTATTTGCAGGCAGGCTTTCAGCCCGTCAATTACGATGAGGGAATGATTCCCCGTTGGGAAGCGGTTTTGGCAGAATACAATATTGACGAATGTGAAATGCTCCATGAGGATACAACCTATTTCTGTACCCTTCACAAAGCAAAATGAGGGAAGCCAAAATGAACCGAGCAAAATGGATTTGGTATTATAACGACTATGCCATTTATCACAGTATGCTTTTGCATTGCCGTCGGCAGGAATTGGGGTGTGACTACCCTTGTGTGTGGTATGTGCCTCGCCCCGAATTAAATGCAACCTTTCAAAAAAAGAATGTTGTTATAGAGCAGGACACCGTGCTTCGCTGTGTCACGCACGGCAAGGGAAAAATGCACATCAACCATGTGCCCTATCCCGTCAACAAGGATATTCCGCTTTCGAAGGGTACCTACGATTTTTACATCAACATTTACGACCTTGACCTTTTTCCTGCCATTTTCATAGATAACGAGTTTGTTTCAACAGACGAAAGCTGGGAAGCTTATTCCATACAGGATGAGTGGCTCCCTGTCGGGTGCGAGCCTGCCTACACCGAAGCGAACGCCGACCTTTCGGTTTTTCCGTTTTGCTACGAGGAGCAATCGGCAATCGCAGCCGAACTGCTCAACGGCGGTGTGCTGTACGACTACGGGAAAGAAACCTTTGCTGTGGTGCGGTTAAAAAGCAACCGCAACCTAAACGGCTTGCGCATTGTCTACGGCGAATCGAAAGAAGAAGCGTTGGACGAAAAAAACGCCATCGTGCGGGACACCGTAGAAGAAGACCGCACGGAAATCACCTACGG
>DNXM01000153.1:6679-7400 GCA_003505905.1 Oscillospiraceae bacterium | reverse complement strand
CGGGTCCGCCGCCGCCGCCGTAAAACGGTGCTGTATGCTCCACATGACCGCCGTAAATATCCTGGCTGTCGGCAATATCGCGCATCCACTTGCGGTACAAATCCTTTGCGTCAAAGCAGTCCATCACCGTTCCGCTCGTCAGCTGACCGTCGCCCGTGTAACCCAAACGCTCCCGATGCGGGCAGTCGGACGGCACGCAGTTGTGAATGTTATTCTGCTGTGTGCGCAAATAGGTCTGCACAATCCACTCCAACATTTCATCATCCGAATGATAGGTGCATATGCAGGGAATGTCGGAATGAACCACAGCATATTCCTTAACGGTTGCACGACCCTGCACCTCAAAATAACGGCAGGCGTGCCATGTGAAAAGCGGATGGAACACATAATCTTTGTGTGCCTCGCTGAATACAAACTCATCCCTCTGCATCCGAAACTCCATGCCGGCGCTGAAAAAGTTCAAAGAGCCGTCCGCATTCAATTCCTCCGCAAAGCGTACAAAGGCACGCTCATCACTGATGCAGTTATCATCAAATACGATTTTCGGATAGCCTGCCGCATTTTCGCCCAAATCATAGATTGCCGTATCGCCGAAACGGTAAATCTCCTTCGGCTGAATGGTTCGGATTTCCCGGTCAACCGGACAAGCTTGTTTGTTCAAAACCGCCAGCGGAGCCGGCAAAGACCGAACGGGCTTCCAATCGGTCGAATCCATCAAGCG
>DNXM01000153.1:0-6646 GCA_003505905.1 Oscillospiraceae bacterium | reverse complement strand
AAATAGATGTTCGTGCGTGTGACAAACGACGAACGGTAACAGATGTTTTCATCGCTCACCGCAACCGTTTTATCACCGCAATTCACCTTGTAGCAAAGCTTCAGCTCACCGTAAGGGCGCATTCCCTCATTTCGGCTTTCATGCTGACCGTACCAGCCGTTGCCGATATGGAACGACAGCGTATTTTCACCGACATGAACCAAAGCGGAAATGTCGTATTCCACATAATAAATGCGATGAATCAGCGTATCGGGCACAGGCATATTGATTAGCGACAAATCACGCTTTTCGTAATTCGACCACACGGGTGTCAGCAACGCATTATCCACCGCAACACCGTTCACAAAAACATGGGTATAGCCCAAGCCGCAGCAGAGCAGCTTGACCGCCTTTGTATCCGTCAAAATCAGCTTGCTTTCAGCCCAAACAGCCTCTTTCGCCTGCGGAAAGCCGACCCAAGAGCAATCATCAAAAACCAAGCTCCTGCACATCGGCACATGGGGCAGGTTTTCATCCATGAATTCCTGACCGCACACCGCAAAACCGAGCTTTTCATAAAAACCGACCGCATAGCTCTGTGAAGAAACATACAGCTCCCGCGCGCCGAGCGATTTCGCTTTTTTTATCATAGCACGGATAACTTCCGCACCGATACCGCTCCCTCGGTGGGACTTTTTCACGGCAATTCTGCCGAATTTCCACTCACCTTTTTCCTGCTCATAGATGCGTCCCGTGGCAATCCGTTCACCTTTTTCTTCCACAACAAGGTGCCAAGACACCTGCTCAAATTCATCACTTTCCAAATCTCGGGGATAGTTCTGCTCCTCGCAAAATACCTCCAACCGCAGCGGCAGGGCTTTTTGATAGCCTGCTTCGCCGTATATCCACTGTTCGTTCATGGTCAACCTCCGTTTTCTGCAATGTAATACTGTAATCTATCTTTTTCAGCCGAAACACTGCCTTGAATCATATTCGGCTTTCCGCCGCCTCGACCGCCGAATTCGGCATGAAACTTCTTGGCGTAATCGGACAGGTTCACGCTTGCACTGCCCATACAATAGCGAAAACCGCTTTCGTTTTCGGAAAACGCCGCAAAAATCCCTTTGGTTTTTTTCGTTCCTTCATTCACGGCAAAACGAAGCGAATCCGCCGAAACATCCCCGCAAAACAGAACCGAATTCGCCTCGGTCGGCTGCATCGTTTCGATTTGCGTGAGCAACTGACTGCGCTCCAACCGCACAAGCTCCTGCCGCAACCGCACAAGCTCATCCGCTTGGTTTTGCACCGTTTCGACAATCTTTTCTTCTTTGGCGCAAAGCATACCAATCAGTTTGTTTGTTTGCTCACATTTCAACGCATAGTCAGCCCAAGCATCGGCACCGCTCTTAACAGTCAGGCGCACACCGCCCTTATAATTCATTGCAGAAAGAATCTTGATTAAGCCGATTTCACCCGTACGGCGCACATGAGGCGCACAGCAGGCACAAACATCGTAGCCTTCAATGGTGACAATGCGCACATTTTCCGTCAAATCCAGCTTACTGCGGTAATCCAGCTCGTCAAGCTCCTGCTCGCTCGGCAGCTCACAACGGATGCTCACATTTTTATACACTGCTTCATTGGCTTTTCTCTCGAGGCTTGACAATTCTTCGGCAGAAAGCGGATGATTAAAATCAACCGTTACATAATCTTCTCCCATATGAAAGCCGACATTCTCGCAGCCGTATTCGGTGTGCGCAATTCCGCTGAGCAGATGTTCACCGCTGTGCTGCTGCATACGGCGAAAACGAACCGCACGGTCAACCTCGCCGTGTACGGCACAGCCGATTTCATAAGACCTCGACACAACATGAAAGATGATTCCGTCTTTTTCAAACATTTCAAGAACCGGCTCGCTATCCAAAGTGCCTTCATCGGCTCTTTGACCGCCGCCACCGGAAAAAAAAGCCGTTTCCTTCAACGCAAGAGCAAAGCCGTTTTTCAACGCATCGCATTGCGTTACAACGGAATCGAACGAAAAAACATGACCGTCCGTATCAAAAAGTCGTTTTGTTCTCATTTCCACGCTCCGTACCGTTTTTTATTTTTGTCAAAAAAAGCCACCTCACAAAAGTGAAGTGGCTGAATAAACACAGTCAATATTACCCGATGTAGCCCTCTTCTTCGCCGATAAAGACTTCATCCGAACCGTTCGTATTCAAGAAATCCTCGAAAGGATCGTACGGACCATCGCTGTCGGTAATAATATCAATATTCACCTGAAACTCAACAATATCAAGTTCAGCTTTTTTGTAGTTCTTCATATTGTCAAATCTCCTTTCAAGCATAGTACCACAAAATTTACCTTCATACGAACACGATTATAGACGATTCCGTTGCCCTTGTCAATAGGAAAATCAAAAAATGTTGTGTTTTTTTGAAAAAATTTTTTGCACAAGCCACATCCTGTAGAATTCACACCGAAAAACACAAAATTACAAAATAACACAAGACAATTAGGAAACCGTCATTGACAAATTTGAATGTTTGTAATATAATTATAGCGATTTTTGGGAATATGTCAAGGAGGGAACATCTTGTCAAAAAAAGAGGATTTGATGAAGGTATTCGGTGAAGCTGAAGTGCGGTCCGACTTCAAATCTCCCGTGAAGCCCCTCATTACACAAGCCGAGTTGCAATTTCGTGATGATTTAGTCCCTAACAATGTCAGCAAAAAACAAACAACCGCTTTTCCGCCGGACTCGGACGAAAATCCGAATGATACGAAAAACAGCGAATCAAATCCCCCAAGCGTTGAATCCCGGCACAAAAGCGGAAAGAAGAAGCAGAAGCTCTCCAAGGTTCTGTACAATATTTTTTCCGACCGAACCTTCTGCAAAATGCTGAATTCGTTCGTTTTTTGTATGGCGGTCAACTGCTTTGAGTATTTTTATCTCATTAACACAAAAAATATTCAAACCCGTGGTGCAATCGGAAAAATATTCGGAATTATCGTTATTTTCATTTTTATGTTCTCCGTTCGGTTAAAGCCGAAGCACATCGGCATTCCGCTGGAGCCTGTTCCGATTTTGAAAGGGTTAAAGCGTGCTCTCATATTTTCCTGTGCCATCGTTCCGGCTTATCTATTCGATATTATCGTTGTCTTAATCAAAGGCGGTTCGCCGCACTTGATTGTTTTTGCTTACGATCAACCCAAATCCTTATCGGGAACCGTTGATTGGATTGCAAACATTCTGCTGCTGCTCGTCATCAATGCTCTTTCCGCCTTCATGCTTGAGGTTCTGTTCCGCGGCATCATCTACCGCATGGGAAAAACCAAATTCGGATTCGGTCAAACAACCTTTATCATTTCCCTGTTCTATGCGCTTTGGTATTTGATGATTCCGCTTTCAAAAATCACCAAAGCCTCTCTTGCCAGAATTCTTCCGCTGTGCATTTTCTATTTTGTTCTTGAGTTCTTCATCTCAATTAAATTGTGCCTGTGTACACGGGCAAGCGGTTCGGTATGGCTTGCCATTTTCGATCACTTCATTTTTACGGCATCCACTTCCATAATCCGTGTTCTGGATAATTCCGTTGGTGCAAGCAATTATATTGATGTCAACAAATATTGGCGTTATCTTGTCTTCCAAATCGTATCTTTTATTCTTTGCTACATTTACTACAAAAAAAAGATGTTGCTTCGAAAGAAAGTTAAAAAAGCCTCAAAATCGCATTCTCGTGTGATTTATGACAGCTTTGCCGACTTGACACCGACGGATGTTTCCAGGATGAAAACCGAACGCTTCGACGAACACGAAAAAAGTGAAAAGCACCGTTTGGATGCTCTTCGTGAGGCTGAAGAAACCGAATCACCGTAAAATAATATCCCGAACCCAACGGAATTGTTCCGCTCGGTTCGGGATTCTTTTTTAGGAAATCAGCATTCCCACAACAGCGGCAACGGCGGCACTGATAACGGCGCAAATCAGTTTATCCCAATACTCCCCCGGTTTTCTTTTTTGCCGAGCAACGCTGTCCTTTAATTCCCGCAGCGTTTCCAAAATGCTCCGCATGGTTTGGGACATGGTTGCCAGCTCAACCGCCGTCTTATTCGTGCGACTGAACAATTCGTCAATATCTTCCTCGTTTTTGTTCAATCGGCGAAGGATATCCTCCTCACTCATGTTTCCTCCTTCACCACACTTTTGGACGAAAACGCCATATTAAATTTTGCCACCGCCGCTTCACACAGAATCCGAATTTCCAAATCCGTCACGCTGATGCCTCGCACGGCGAGCATTTGTGCCATTGCTTCGGCGCATTTTTCAAACTTTTCCGTGCCGTGCAACTCCTTGTAAAGCTGTTCCACCGCCTGAACGCAGATTTCCGCAACCTCTTTTTTTGTTTTGTCGTTCAAATAGCGTTCATACAGCTTCTTTGCCCAAATGCCGAAAGCACCCGCTATTGCAGTCAGTGCCGTATAGGCAATCGTCATGCCGTAAGTCCCGATAAAATCTTTCACAAAGCTCATACCATTACACCTCCGTTATAGGCGACAAAGCCGCATTTTTGCGTAGTTGCCGTGTTGTAAAGCAGCAAATAGCATCCCTGTGCTATAGCCGTACAGGTCGCTTTTTCGTTCGGCGACAAAAAGCCGATGGAATTGCGTTTGTTTTTGCAGTCGGCGACTGTTTGATAAACGGGTTCCTTTGTGCTGCCGTTCTTCCAAGGCTGTTCCATAAATTCCTCCTTTTCGGTTTTGAAAAATTCATTCCAGTCAATATATTTGTTCGGGTCAAGCAGATTCTTCGCATAGCTCCACGCAGTTGAATTTTGCAATTCAATATGCAGATGTGCACCCGAGCTGTTGCCCGTGTTGCCCATGGTGCCGAGCATTTGACCTTGTTTGACTTTTTGCCCGACCGTGACGGTTGGCTTTTGAGCAAGGTGTGCGCAAAGCACCACGATGCCGCTGTTGGTTCGGTAAACCACATGGTTGCCGTAACTGCTGCCGCAGTCGTTGACCCGCTGAACGGTGCCGTCCGCAATCGCAACAATGGTTTTATCCGTGTCGCACACCCGGTCAACCCCGGTGTGGTACCCGCATGACCAGCTGCCAGATTTTTTGAATGCGGTCGTTTGCCGTGATGGTTTGTTAAAGGGTGAACGCATCGGCAAGCCTCCTTATCAGACACAAAAATGCAGAAAGATACAAACCCGGAAGAACAAAAAACGCATGAATCATTCCTCATCCTCCTCAAACACATATCGCTCGGTAATCATACCGTCTACTACATCATATGTCACACGGTAGTAACCGTCCTCGGTCGGTTCAGGCTGTTTGGCACGAAGAATCGGCAGCCAACCGCTCATGGCATACTGCGCCGCCGTGCCGTTGATGATTTGCACGGCAATTTCGTTGCCGTCTTCGTCTTCAATCATGCCCTTGAGCTTGTTCGGCGCATACACCAGCTTGCCGTCTTCGATTTTGCCGTAATTGTAATTTTTCTTTGCCATTGTCACCACTCCTTGTAAATCAGTTTGGATATGTTCACAACAAGACAACTGCCGAACGCAACTGCATTGTGCACATCTTGGAATAGATAGGTTGTTTTGTTTGCTCCTATCGGATATGTTGCGGCATCCGCCAAGCTTGTTGTTTCATATACCTTATCGTCATCAATGTAGATTTCGGCTTTATCGGATGTGAAGTGAACCTTGAACTTGATTAAATCAGAGCTTGACGGGGCGAACAAAAACACTTCTGTGCCATAAGCGCACCCTTGATTACCCGTCTTGTCAATATGAATTCCGGAATCGCTCAAATTTGCCGTTATAACCTTGTTTCCGTCCGTCAACATGATGGCGCAAATGCTGCCATCTCCACGCAGCTCACCAGCAGCGGTTGCGTGTTGCCACCCGTTTATCCAACATTCAAGCTCACATTCCGTTGCGGTTCGATTTTCATGAGGATTGAACCGAATGCGCTCATATAGGTGATTGGCTTTGAGCTGAAGCAGGCTACCGGTAAATGCCCGTCCGCCAATTCCGATTATCCCGTGATAATTCCCATCGTTGTAATCCCATTCTCCGTTTGTTTCCGGGAACAATCCGCTCGATGAATTCCATTCAATTGAATAGATAGGCTCTGCCTGTACACTCCCGAGCTGTTGCATCATCATTCTGCGCCGCAAAAGGCTCATTCGTCCTCATCCTCCTCAGTGCCGACCGCCGTCCACAGGGCGATGTTGTCAACAATCGAAACCTGATAGTGCTTGTTTGCTTCGATGGTCAACTCGTTTGCCCATTGAACGGAATCGGGCAAGGTGAGGGTTGTCGGTGTTGAACCGCTGTAAAAGTCGAGAATATATTCTTGAGCACCGCCTCCGGAGCAATAGAACCCCGTTACCGCAATGCTGCCTGCCGGACTTGACGAATTGCCGAATTTGTTGTAAACGCCTCCGTAAAGAACAAGCGTCGCATTGTTTCCGCAATTCTTAATCGGAATTTTGTCAACCGGGTCAACTCCTTTGCAAAAGCGAAAAACACCGCCGAAATTCGTGTCTGCCAAGCTATCAAGCAGGTTTTTGTTGCTGTGCGTATGGCTGTCGGTTTCCAATTCGCCGATGCCGAAGTCGATTTCCGTGCCGGTCACGCTTTCCGT
>DNXM01000090.1:8865-9444 GCA_003505905.1 Oscillospiraceae bacterium | reverse complement strand
CTGAAAGGATAATCAATATTTTTGTGTAAATTCTATCCGCAAACTTATCAAAATCAAAGCGAAAAGAGAAGTTTTTTCACCGATACCCTCAACAAGATAAATGCCGACCTGCTGATTTGCAACATAGGTTGTGGAATTTTGCAGTTCGCTTTTTGTTCCCTCAATTTTAAATGTTTTTCTCAATGGATAACCGAACGCACGACTGCTATTATTTGTAATTTTCAGCCGGTGCCTCGTTGGGATGAAAACCGGAATATCCCAACGGAGGCATCGTTTTAATTACCGTCATATCCTCTTCGCTGAGTTCAAACCCAAAGGCATCGAGATTTGATTTAATTCTGTCCGGGTGAACGGATTTTACAAGCGGCAGTACACCGGATTGCAAAGCAAAGCGCAAACAAATTTGGGCAACCGTTACCTTGTATTCGGATGCGAGCTTGTTCAATGTTTCATCCTTTAATACGGCACCGCAGCCGAGAGAAGACCACGCTTCAACAAGGATACCGTTCTCTTTGCACCAACGGATATTTTCCGGCTGATAGTAACCGGGATGAAATTCAATTTGATTCACCATGGGCT
>DNXM01000090.1:0-8751 GCA_003505905.1 Oscillospiraceae bacterium | reverse complement strand
TATATGCTTTTTCAAAGCCTGCCCAAGTGGAAGCGTTGATTTCTTTCCATTCGGGAGTAACCTTTTCAACGCAGGGCCAATGAATCAGGTACAAGTCAAGATAATCCGTTTTTAATTTTGTCAGTGAATCGTCAATGGCTTTTAATGCTTTTTCGTAGCCTCTTTCGCTTACCCAATGCTTTGTGGTCAAGAAAATTTCATTTCTTGCCACACCGGAAGCAATTATTCCGTCGCCGACATCTTCTTCGTTGCCGTAAGCGGCAGCGGTATCAATGTGACGGTAGCCGCAGTCAAGCGCTGTCTTTACACTTTGCTTTGCCGTGTCACCGGTAGGCGTCTGCCATGTGCCGAAACCGATGCACGGTATTTCAACTCCGTTGCTCAAAATGAATTTGCTGTTTGATGAATGAAACATTACAATCAACTCCTTGGTTCTATTTTACATGGATAATCTCGCTGTGTCAAACAATAAATTGTTTCGTATGAATCACAGCAGACGGTCATATTGCAATTTTAATCGGTTTTGTTGATTTTATCGGTCGTATATGGTACACTGTTTTTGAGGTGATTTTGTGAAAACGCAAAAAATTTTATCTTTTTTCTTCGCAGTTCTTTTTATGTTTTCAGTCTTTTCGGTATCGGTTCACGCCGAGGGAATCGGGGCTTGTACCCACATGGCTCATGGTCGCAGCCAATCGCAGATATGCACGGCTGCCGTTAATGCCTGTGTGCCGATTGTGCGTGACGAGGTGAATTGGTGGACTGTTGAACCTGTCAAAAATCAGCTTTCCATGCCCGAACGCGCCAGCTGGAATAAATCGGCAACCGACAAAGGCATTAAGTGCCTTGTTGTGTTAAGCTACGGCAACCCGATATATGATTTCGGTCAGGCATCGCAAGCCGATTTGGATGCCGGCGGCTCATGGGACTGCATTATGCCCGTTCGTGACGGAAACCCCGAAACGACAGCGGATGACGAATATTTTGATGCCTATGTCCGCTATGTCGATTTTGTGTCAAAATCATTGGCAGGCAAGGTTGAAGCCTATGAAATATGGAATGAGCCGGATATTAAGGGCTTTAATACCAAAGAAGCAACCGGTGCGGATTATGCCGAACTGTTAAAAGCGGCATACCAAACCATTAAACACAATGACCCCAATGTTACCGTGCTGGGCGGTTCCATTGCGTTGCATACGGACTTTATTGATGCGATGATGAAAGCCGGTGCCGGGAAGTATATGGACGGTCTGTCGGTTCATTACTACTTATCAAAAAATGCCCCCGAAAAACAAGCCAGAAAAAGGCTGGACAAATACCGTGATGTGCTGGTGAAATACGGCTATGGCAAAATGCCCGTTTGGCTTACCGAAACGGGTTGGGCGAATTGTTATGTTGATGAACTGACTCAGGCGCAATACATTGTGCGCAACGCCGTGCTTTATGATGAATTTCTGCTGGATTACGGCATAGAGGGCCGGTACTTTACCTATGAGCTGCAGGACAGCAGTATCACTTCATCTGATTTGAATGTTCAGAATTATGAAAATTCTTTGGGGCTTTACAAAAACGACTTTACGCCGAAAAAGTCGGCAGGTGCCGTAAAAACCTTTAATTCCATGACGGCAGGGAAAAAGCTCACAGCTATCAAGCAAACACGGTACGGGCTGTTTTATCAAAAATCCGCCTATGCTGCAACCTATTCGCAAAGCGGTCAAACCGCATATGTCGTTTGGGCAGAGTCGCAAATGGATTTGGAAATCACGCTCCCCGATGCACCGTTCACCATTTACGATATGCAGGGCAATATCATCGAAAAGGATGTTCAGGGCGGTGTGAAGCAAATCGGTGCATCACCTTCCCCGATTTATCTTGTATTTGATTCGGATTCTGCAAGCATCGAACAGAATCCAATGCAAAAGGTCATTGCGTTTTTCAGGTATATCTTCCGGGTGCTTGCCAATGGGTTTGTCGGCTGGTAAAGCTTGAATGCTTCACCCGAAACAACCGCAAAAAACGAAAGGGATTTATTATGGCAACAACAAAACGAATTTTATCCGTAATTCTTACAATAGGAATGCTGGCATCGTTTGTTGCTTTTGCGTTTGCAAAAGACAAAGGTGAGTTCGGTGTGCTTGAGCTTTTCGGGAAAAATCAAACGGCAACCATTTATGTTGAAAAAGATTCTCCGCAAACGGATTATTTTGCCGCAGCGGTTATCAGCGATTATTTCAACCGCATGACGGGAGTCGAGCCGAGAATCGTCAAGGGTGATTACTCCGGTTCAAAATGCTATATTGCCATAGGTTCACCCGAATACACCAATCTCATAACGCCTGCCGAAAACGGTTACATCATTTCTTCCGATTCGCAGGGCGTAAAAATTGCCCGTTCCGGCAACAAAGGCGCCGCAAGAGGAGCCTATGCTTTTCTTGAAAATTATTGCGGATGCCATTGGTATGCGCACGATTGCATCGTGGCTCCGAAAAAAGACCGTATTTCCGTTCCCGATAATATCCGGGTGAATTACAAGCCGTATTTTGAATACGGCGAATGTGACACAATGAGTGCCCGTGTGCCGGAATTCAATGTTGCAAACGGCGGCTCCGGCGGTTCTTACTGCGTGATTCCCGAGGTGATGGGCGGAACGGTCAGCTATATCAGCAACTTCTGCCACACCCTTACAACACAGTTCTGCTCGGCGGAGAAATATTTTGACGCTCACCCGGAGTATTTTGCTCTTCATAACGGTGAAAGAAGCAGGCAGCAGCTTTGTCTTACAAATCCAGACACAATACAGATTGTTCTGGATGAGGTAATGGCACTTCTCAAACAATCGCACAATCCGAATGCACCGCTTCAGATAATTTCCCTTACACAGAACGACAGCGGTGCTGAGGGTGATTACTGTCAATGTCCGAACTGTAAGGCACTCGATGACGAGAACGGTTCTCACGCAGGCAGTAATATCTATTTTGCAAATACAATTGCCGCAGAGGTTGCAAAGGCAGGTTACAAAAATGTGGCGATTGATACATTTGCATATCGTTACACACGCACCTGTCCCACTTCAATAAAACCGCTCGATAATGTTATTGTTCGTCTTTGTTCTATTGAATGTTGCTTCGGCCACACAATAGCAGACGAAAGCTGTAAGCAGAATGTTCAGTTTATGGCAGACCTTAAAGCGTGGGGAAAAATTTGCAATCGAGTTTATGTGTGGGACTATGTAAACAACTACAATCACACAATCAGCGTATTTCCGAATTTCGGCACACTTCAGTCGAATATGCAGACCTTTTACGAAAACGGAGTGAAAGGCATTTACGAAGAGGGAAATTACTATATTAACCGCTCCGATTCGGAATTCGGTGAGATGAAAACTTATCTTCTCACAAAATTGATGAACAATCCCTACTGCGACCTTGAAAAGGAAATTGACGGATTTCTCGAAGCATATTACGGCTCGGGATGGAAGTGCATAAAGGAATACATCGGAATCATCACAAAGCGTGCGGTTACGGACAAAGTTCATCTTGACATTTATCAGGATGCTCAAGACAGCTTGCCAGGCATAACAAACCGTGAAATCCAAAAATGCACGGAGCTTTTTGAAAAAGCAAAGACCGCCGATGCAACAGAGGAACAGATTGCAAGAATCAATCGCTCCGAAATCAGCTGGAGAGTATGGAAGTGCTTCAATAAAAAAGGCGAATTTTCAAGGTGGCAGATACCGCATAAATGGATAAAAGCCCAGGACGAGCTTTACAATGACATGAAGAAAATGGGCGTTGTTCAAATCGGTGAATGCTGGGACGGCACAAGAGATCTTTCCGATGTCGAGGTTCTGCATTATATCCTTTCTCCCGATTGCTGGGCAAAGGGAGATGAGGGAAAACCCATAGCAAGCTTCAACGATTTTGCAGTAAAAATATTTCACTTTATGAACAAGATAACTTGGCTCCGAAATCAATAAGAAAGCAATCCCTTATTCGTTGACTTGGTTTTGTTAAAAAATCCCCATTGCGCAGTCTTGAAATGTTTTATTATTTCAAGTGTCTGCACGATGGGGATTATATTATTGTTGCGGTGGTTGCTTCGGGTTAGGAAATCTTTTTGTTCAAGCAGTTCAAAATGTCGCCCACGGTTTTGAATGAGGTCAACTCCGCATTGGAAATGGTGATGTTATATTCCTGCTCCAATGCCTGCGCTACACTGACGTAATCCAAAGAATTCAGCCCGATATCGGTGCGCAAAACGCTGTCCTCGGTGATTTCCTCCGGCTCAATCTCCACAAAGTCGCAGAGAATGTTGATGATGGTGTCCAGCATATTCCTTCCTCCTATATGCGTTTCAAAATCTCACGAACCGTTAAATTCGGGTTTTCAACGCCGAGCTTTAACGCTTTTTCCGTTCCCTCATGGAAACGGTCAATGTCCTCGACGGAAACGAATTTGGTGCGGTGCTGATAAGTGACCTTTAAGGTGCCGTTTTTGACATCCTTCATGGCGAAGGTGTAAAGCACCATGACATAGCGTCCGATACCGTAGCCGACAAATTCATAATCCCAATGATTCATTGTGTCGGCTTCCAGCGGAAACCACGAAAACATCATGGTCGATGCGCCTGCGGCAGCCGGATAACGGAACAGCCTGCGCTGTAAATCACGGTATTCCAAATACGGATAATCCATGTGGCGGAATGTCCACACTTGGATTTCTTTGAGGCGGTCTAATGCCTGCGCAAAGGTGGTGTCCTGCTTCAAAACCAATCGCCACGGCAGGGGAGCGGCGTAAGTGCCGCCGGAGCGCTTTTCCGACAGGGTACGCCGTCTGGGGCAAAGGGTGATAAAGTATGTGTCGGTGTAATTGTTGTTGATTTTCGACAAATACAGTCGCATGGCAAGCTGAATCAGACATTCACCGCTGATTCCGTTTTCGTCCATGAATTGAATGGCCTTTTGACTGTCTTCATAGGGAATGACCTTGCGGGTGAATGCCGCTTTGTCGTGAAGCGGATCAAACAAAGACGGCGCCATGATGCTCGGGTCTTTTTTCTTTTTGCGTTCCGCCTCCAAAAATTTCGGACCTTCTACGCCGAGGTACAACGGCTCACCGTGTTCGGTGATGTATTCGGTGTATGCTTTTTCTTCGGCAAGCAGGTTATCCCGATTTGCCATATAGGCTAACTCTTTTTTTATGTGGTCTTCGTATTTGCCCAACGGCTTCGGCATCGGCGTGCCTTGCGTCAAATGGTCGTAAATTGCCAAAACATCGTTGAAGAAAACAAAGCAGGCGGCATTGTCCATCACAAGATGATGAATGCACAAATAGATGCCGTACCGTCCGTCCCACGCACGGAAAAACTTGATGCGGTAAGTTTCACCCTTGAAAATGCGAATCGGCGTCTGTGCGTCCGCTGTCAGGGTGTTCATCTGCTCTTCTTCGGTGCTGAAGTTCAAAACGGGAACGGAATCCAAAGAGTATTTTTCAAGAAAGTATTGCTTAACCTTGCCTTTTTCTTTAAAAAAACGCAGGCGCATACAGTCATTGCGTTCGATTTCGATGTTTACGGCTTCTTTCATCCGCTCAAAATCAATCTCTTTTTCCAAGAGAATGGATTCGGGGATTTGCGTTACCTGCTTGTGAAAAAAGCTGTATTTCAGCATGAACTGAATCATTTCCTGCGGCGGAATTAAATCGTAGACCGCCCCGGTCACTTCCTTTTTCATCCCGTCACCTCGTTTTGCTTTGAATAACACGGCTTAAAGAACCGTTTCTTTTCGCTTGATTTTACCGCTTTCGGTTCGTTCAAGCGGTTCTGTGCGCACAATTACTTCGGAAATAAAGTGGGAGGCTTTCGCCTTTAAGTTGATGCTGTCAATCAGGGTGTTGATTTCGGCGGCGATGTCGGCAATGCCCTGTTTTTCCGCCAACTCATAGTCGGGATAGACTTGAGCGACTATGCGGTCGTTTTCGGCATAAACCAAAATCTCTTTCACGAGCGGATAATCGGCAAACCGTTTTTCAATCGCCTCGGGCGATACGTTTTCGCCGCTCGACAAAATAATCAGGTTTTTGACACGACCGGTAATAAACAGCTGACGGTCTTCGGTAATGTAACCGATGTCACCCGTTTTCAGCCAGCCGTCCTCGGTGAACATTTCGGCGGTTTCCTTCGGCATTTTGTAATATCCCATCATAATCGTGGGCGTTTTGACTTGAATTTCACCGTTGGAAACACGGGCTTCGCAGATTTCGATAATGCGACCGACCGAAGCCGGGTCAATGGCTTCATCCGGCACGGAAATGCGACAGCCGGCTTCCGTCATGCCGTAGCCCTGGCGCAGAAAAATGCCGTATTTGGCATACTCTTCGCAAAGCTCGGGGTTCAGGTAGGCTCCGCCCGAAATCAAGTGGCGGATGTTGGAACCGAATACTTCTTTGACGGCTGTTTCGTTGGTTATATCGGGGTTGCGTGCCTGCAGCATTTTCATGCGGCGCAAAAGGCTGTCCGCCACCATCGGCACAACACGCATGACACGAGGCTCGAAAATGAGCAGATTGTTCATTAAGTCACGCATATTGCCGTTGAGGCAAACCTGTAAACCGTCTTTTAGGTTTTTGATGAAATCTCCTGTAAAGCAGAAGGTGTGATACATCGGCAAAATGGAGAGTGCCACATCACCGCTGCGGAACACATCGGCACACAAATCCCTGTACATGATGTTGCCGACCATCGAGTCGGTTGAGAGCATAACGCCCTTGCGTTCGCCGGTCGTGCCGGAGGTGAAGATGATGGCGGCACATTCGGTTTTGTCGACCTCGTAATCGGACAAAGAGGCATATTCGGAATCCGATGAATAGACGGAGAAAAGCCGTTCCATGTCGGCGAAGTTTCCGATGTTGATAAACTCCTTCACACGGGGACAGCATTTTTTCAGTTCATCTGCTTTTGTGGAAAATGTTGCGTCATGAATCAGCACATCAATATCCGCACGGTCAAACAGCATAGCGGCTTCCCGAACGGAAATATCGGGCGAAAAAGGCACGGCGACACAACCGCTGATTAAGATGCCCGTCAGGCTGATGATATATTCATAACCGGTTTCACCGATGAGCGCAATGTGAAGCTTTTCGGTGGAATAATGCCGAATCATGCGGCAAAACGCAAGGCTGTCATCTCTTACACGGCGAAAGGTGCGTTCTTCGATTTTTTCGTTGCGAATGAATTTAAGAAAAACAGCATCGCCGGATTTCTCGGCTTTTTCTTCGATTAAATCCCGCACGGACGGGAAAGACAGATTCTTCATCAATTTTCTCTCTTCTTCATTTATAATAACTCATTATCCTTAACAATATATCATAATTCGTTCCCGTATGCAAGCTTTTTAAGGAACGGATTTTCCGTTTGTGTTCAGCTAATGGCGAACATCTTTTATTATTATGTATTATGCGGGAAAAGCTGCCGATATTTTCGGGAAACGGAAGCTTTTTTCGCTATTCCTCGTCAAAACAGCCAAAAACTTTCTCGCAATATGCACTTTTACATGAAATATTCTCTTTACATCCTTGCGAAAAAGTGATAGTATATTCACGGTGCAATTTCAGCATTCGTTTATTATTTATAGGAGGAATATAAACATGGCAAGAAAAAAGAAAACCATGGACGGAAACAATGCGGCTGCATATGTTTCCTATGCTTTCACGGAAGTTGCCGGTATTTACCCGATTACTCCCTCAAGCCCCATGGCAGATTATGTTGACCAATGGTCGGCACAGGGTCAAAAGAACATCTTCGGCACAACCGTAAAGGTTGCCGAAATGCAGTCCGAGGCAGGTGCTTCCGGTACTGTTCACGGCTCCCTCGCAGCCGGTGCGCTCACCACCACCTACACCGCTTCTCAGGGTCTTCTTTTGATGATTCCCAATATGTACAAAATCGCAGGTGAACTGCTTCCCGCAGTTTTCCATGTATCCGCTCGCTGCGTGGCTTCTCACGCATTGAACATTTTCGGTGACCATTCCGACGTTTATGCCTGCCGTCAGACCGGCTTTGCAATGCTCGCCGAAACCAACCCGCAGGAAGTTATGGACATCGGTGCTGTTGCTCACCTTGCCGCTATCGAGGGCAGAGTTCCGTTCCTCAACTTCTTCGACGGTTTCCGTACCTCCCACGAAATCCAGAAGATTGAAACTTGGGATTACGAGGATTTGAAAGAGATGTGCGATATGGATGCTGTCAAGGCATTCCGTGAGCGTGCTCTTAACCCCGAGCGTCCCGTTATGCGTGGTTCTCATGAAAACGACGATATCTTCTTCCAGCACCGTGAGGCCTGCAATACGTACTACGATGCAGTTCCCGCAATTGTTGAGAAGTACATGGGCAAGGTCAACGCAAAGCTCGGCACAAACTATCAGCTGTTCAACTACTACGGTGCTCCCGATGCGGAGAATGTCATTGTTGCCATGGGCTCCATCAACGACGTTGCCGAAGAAGTTATCGACTACCTCACCGCCAAGGGCGAAAAGGTCGGTCTTCTCAAGGTTCGTCTTTACAGACCGTTTGCAACCGACAAGTTCGTTGCCGCAATCCCCGCAACCTGCAAGAAGCTTGCCGTTCTTGACAGAACCAAAGAGCCCGGCTCCATCGGTGAACCTCTGTTCCTTGATGTTGTTGCCGCACTTAACGCAGAAGGCAGAGAAGGCATTAAGGTTCTCGGCGGTCGTTACGGTCTCGGTTCCAAGGATA
>DNXM01000089.1:3828-9778 GCA_003505905.1 Oscillospiraceae bacterium | reverse complement strand
GCGTTTCCGGCGGCGAAGAGGGTGCGCTCAAAGGTCCGAGCCTTATGCCCGGCGGTTCGCCGAAAGCCTGGCCGATTGTCAAGCCGATTTTGCAGGCGATTTGCGCCAAGGTTGAGGATGGCTCTCCCTGCTGTGATTGGGTCGGTGAAAACGGCGCAGGTCACTTTGTGAAGATGGTTCACAACGGCATCGAGTACGGTGATATGCAGTTGATTTGTGAAGCTTATCAGCTCATGCATGATTTGCTCGGTATGAATGCCGACGAAATGCACGAAGTGTTTGCCGAATGGAATCAGGGCGAATTGGACAGCTACCTGATTGAAATCACCCGTGATATTTTGGCTTACAAGGATACGGACGGCGCACCGATTGTCGATAAGATTTTGGATACCGCGGGACAAAAGGGCACAGGCAAATGGACGGGCATTTCCGCTTTGGATGAGGGTGTTCCGCTGACCTTGATTGGCGAAGCCGTGTTTTCCCGTTGCTTGAGTGCGATGAAAGAGGAGCGTGTGGAAGCATCCAAAGTGCTTACGGGTCCGAAGCCGGCGTTCGAGGGCGACAAGGCTCAATTTATTGAAGACATCCGCAATGCCTTGTTTGCCGCAAAGATTATTTCTTATGCGCAGGGCTATACGCTCATGCGTGATGCCGCAAAGACATACGATTGGAATTTGAACTACGGCGGCATTGCTTTGATGTGGCGTGGCGGCTGTATTATCCGCAGCGTCTTCCTCGGCAAGATCAAGCAGGCGTTTGACAGCAATCCGAACCTTGCCAATCTCTTGCTCGACCCGTATTTCAAGCAGGCGATTGACCGTGCACAGGCAGGCTGGAGAAGAGTTTGCTCCGCCGCCATGCTCAATGGCATTCCGATTCCCGCTATGACTACGGCTTTGAATTACTATGACGGCTACCGTTGCTCTCGCTTGCCGGCGAATTTGCTGCAGGCACAGCGTGACTACTTCGGAGCACATACCTATGAGCGTGTGGATGCACCGAGAGGTGAGTTCTTCCACACGAATTGGACAGGTGAGGGCGGAAACACCGCCGCATCGCAGTATTCCATTTAACCGCTGGAAGGAGATAGAGAAAATGAAAGAATTAAAACAAAACGCCATGTGGTCCCTGGTTGTTCCCACAAGTATGGGTGTTCGCATTTGCCCTGCGGCAGGTCAGCCGGTCGCTTCAAGTGATACCTTCACCATGCAGGCGACCAGCGCCGAAACCAATGTCGCTTCCATTGCTTCTTATCTCGGCTTGCCGGTCAAGGTGCTGACCACCTTTGTTAAAGGCAGTCCGATTGCTTCGTTTATTAAGAGCAATCTGCGTGCCCGTGGCATGAGCTACGAGGGTGCCGAGGTTGAGCAGGGTGGTCCGTGGGGCTATCGCCATCAGTTCAATATTGCCGACAGCGGTTACGGCTCCCGTGGGCCCCGTGTTTTGAACGACCGTGCCGGCGAGGTCGGCCGCACCTTGAATATCAAGGACTTTGACCTTGACCGCATTTTCGGCACCGAGGGTGTTGCCGTGCTTCACCTTTCGGGCTTGATTGCCGCTCTTTCGCCTGATACGGGTGTGTTCTGTTTGGAGCTTGCCCGTGCCGCTAAAAAATACGGCACCGTCATTTCCTTTGACCTCAACTACCGTGCAACCTTCTGGGAAGGCAGAGAATCGGAGTTGAGCGCCATTTTCAAAGAAATTGCAGGCGTTGCCGATATCTTGGTCGGCAATGAAGAAGATTTTCAGCTTTGCTTGGGCATTCAAGGTCCCGAAGCAGGCGGAAAAGACCTTTCGGCAAAAATCGAAAGCTTCAAGGGCATGATTGAGGTGGTTCGGGAACAGTATCCGAACGCTTCCGTTTATGCAACTACCTTGCGTCAGGTCGTCAATGCCAACACCCATTTGTGGGGTGCTATCATGCTCGAAAACGGCACTTGGCACACCGTGGAACCCCGTGAAATCCATGTGCTTGACCGCATCGGCGGCGGCGATGGCTTTGTCGGCGGTTTGCTTTACGCCATTCTAAAGGGTTGGGAAAGCGAAAAGTGGATTCAGTTCGGTTGGGCAACGGGCGCACTTGCCACCACCTTCCTCACCGATTACGCACAGCCTGCGGACGAAGAGCAGGTTTGGAGCGTGTGGAGCGGCAACGCAAGGGTGAAACGCTGAATGATGAAAAATTATATTCTTCATTTGAACAATCCTGCCGAATGCTGGGAAAATTCTTCTCCCGTGGGCAACGGCTTCATGGGCTTGTCCGTGTTCGGTCGAACCGATACCGAAAAGCTTGTGCTTAACGAGGAAACGGTTTGGGATGAAACCAAAAGCTATCAAGTTCCTGCTGATTTCCCGAACAAGATTGCGCACATTCGTCAGCTTTTTGCCGAGGGCAAAAACAGTGAAGCCGCCAAGTGGGCGGAAAAGAACCTGGAAAATGATTTTCAGGTTATCAGCTCGTTTGAAGTGGCAGGCAATCTGTTTGTTGATTTTGATAACAAAGAAAAGCCGACCGACTACACCCGTGATTTGCTTTTGAATCAGGGCATCGGCCGAGTTTGCTATAAAAAAGGCAATGTTCTGACCGAGCAGGAAAGCTTTGTTTCCTATCCGCAAAATGTGACGGCGGTGTCTTTTTCGTTTAGTCAGCCGCAATCCTTTACGCTTTCCTTTGAGCGGGACTGTACGGATGAAGTGACCGCCGAAAACGGTTTGCTGCTTGCTCGTTGCCATACCTTCAGCGGTACTCATCGCTTTTGTGTCGGAGTCAAAGCGGAGAGTGACGGCGAATTGACCGCCGAAAACGGCAAGGTCCGTGTTTGTTCTGCAAAAAAAGCCGTGCTTTATATTCATATTGCAACGGACAACCGTTGTGCGGATGTTGAGTCGGCGTGCCGAGCCAAGCTCACCCAAACGCTTGCGGATTATGAGAACATCAAGCAGGAGCATATCCGAGATTTTTCGTCGCTGATGCTCCGCTCCGATGTTGCGTTTGACGAGGAGAAATCGCTGGATTCCCTCACCGTCGGCGAACGATTGGAACGGCTGAAAAAGGATAAGTCGGCACACGATTATTCGTTGATGTCGCTGTATTGGCAGTTCGGCAAATATTTGCTTGTATCCTCAAGCCGTCCCGGCTCCCTGCCGGCAAATTTACAGGGCGTTTGGGGCGAAAAAACAAAAAATCCGTGGAATGCGGACTATCACACCAACATCAACCTGCAAATGAATTATTGGCAGGCGGAGCAGGCGAATCTTGACGAATGCACTTTACCGCTGTTTGATTATATGAACGGCAATCTGCTCGACCAAGGCAAACAGGCGGCAAAGGATTATTACGGATGTAAGGGTACGGTGACGCACCATTTGAGCGATATTTACGGGTTCAATGCACCTGCCGACGGCATTTGGGGCTTGTGGCCGATGGGCGGTGCGTGGCTTGCTTCTCATATGTGGGAGCATTACCTGTATTCGCTTGACTCAGATTTTTTGAAGAACACGGCTTATGCTTATTTGAAAAGCTGTGTGGAATTTTTCTTGGATTATATGATGGAATCAAAGGACGGCTATTTGCTCACGGGTCCGTCCGCTTCCCCGGAGAATGATTACCGTCTGCCAAACGGCAAAACGGTATGTATGTGCATGATGCCGACAATGGATATCGAAATTGTGTCGGGTTTGCTGGATTCCTATGTGCAAACGGAAGAAAAACTGCACTTGGATGACCGTATGGCACAGCAGGCACGAGAAGCCCGTCAAAAGCTTCCGCCCTTGCAGGTTGGCAAGTACGGTCAACTTATGGAGTGGTTGGAAGACTATGAAGAGGTTGACCCGGGACACCGCCACATTTCCCATGCGTACGGCTTGTATCCGGGCAACACCATTACACGCAGTCAGTCGGACTTGTATAAGGCAATTCGGGTGACGCTGGATCGCCGTTTGTCCAACGGCGGCGGTCATACGGGCTGGAGCCGTGCATGGCTGATTAACCTGTTTGCCCGTTTGCATGACGGCGAAAAGGCGTACGAAAATGTGCGTGCCCTGCTCACCAAATCCACTTTGCCGAGTTTGTTTGATACGCATCCGCCGTTCCAAATTGACGGTAACTTCGGCGGAGCGGCAGGTATCGGTGAAATGCTGCTGCAAAGCCATGAGGGCTTTTTGTCGTTCCTGCCTGCTGTGAAAAGCGAAATGAGCGGTTCGTTCTTCGGCTTGCGTGCCAGAGGCAACCTTACCGTTTCCGCTTGCTTCAAAAACGGAAAAGTGGAGTCGTTTACGCTTTTGTCCGAGCGCAGTCAAACGGTTCGTGTGGAAGGGAACGGAGCGTTTACGGATTGCGTTCTATCTGCCGGAAAAGAATATACCTATGTAGCTTAATGCAGGTGAAAAATCGTTTGTGCCGCCAAGGTCAGCGCAACGCCGGGTGAGCCGAGAAAAGCGCCGATGCCAAGCGTGTAAAAGTTTATCGGCATGGAAATTCCAATGGCAAAGCCGAGCAAACGCACTGCATACAGCGCACAGATTCCCTGCACGGCACTTGCCAAGAAGCCTTTTATGACACAGTGATTTTTGATGCAAACGCATAACAGCACCGCCACACTGGCGGCGGCAAATAGAATGGGCAGGGGTTCAGCACCCATAAATATCCCTCTTTTCGGATTGAATGTTTCGTTCTTTTGCAATACAAAGCAGGTGACGGTAGCGTGCTTTGAGTGCCTCGATTTCATAAATGGTGGCCTCCACCAAATCGCCGTCACTCAACAACTCAAAGCAGTTGTAGGCATGGTTCAATGCCTCATGTAATTGATGCAATTCTTCAAGCAAGAGTTCATCTTCGCTCTTTTCGTTTCTCTTTTTGAATCGTATTTCCGTGACAGTCATAAGCGTCCTCCTGTAAGATAGTTATGTGAAAAGGATGGACAGATATGACGGAATTTATACAAATATTTGGAGGTTATGATGAAAATTACCAAGCTCAAGCCCTTTGCGGTTTCCACCATTTGGGGCGGAAAAAAACTGATGCAGGATTACGGCGTGGAAACCGATTTGGAAAACTGCGCCGAAGCGTGGATGCTCTCCTGCTTTCTCGACCATGAGTGCTCCGCACAGGGCGGCGAATTTGACGGCTTGACGTTATCAAAGCTGATTGAAAAAAACGGCAAAGAAATTCTCGGCACAAAGGCACGGAATTTTGACGATTTTCCCGTGTTAATTAAATTCATTGATGCGGCAGATGATTTGTCTGTTCAGGTTCATCCCGATGATGCCTATGCCAAACAATATAACGGCGGCTTCGGTAAAACGGAATGCTGGTATATTATGGATTGCGAGCCGGGCGCACGCATTATTTACGGTTTCAAAAATAAAATCACAACGGAAGAATTCGCTAAGGCGATTGAAGAAAACCGTGTGGATGAAGTGGTCAATTATGTTGAAGTCAAAAAGGGCGATTTCTTCCTTATCGAGGCGGGAACACTTCATGCGATATGTAAAGGTATATTACTTGCCGAAGTTCAGCAAAATTCCAATGTGACATTCAGAGCGTATGATTACAACCGTTTTGATGCCCGTTGCAACGGTCCGAGACCGCTTCATATCAAGGAAACACTCGATGTAACCTTGTGCGAGCCGCCTTGCCCGTCGATTCCGACTTGCTGTAAAGTTGAACAGCTTGACGGCGCAACAGTGACCGAATTGCTCACTTGTCCGCTGTTCAGCGTCAAAAAAGCGGAGATCACCGATTGCTATACCGCAAAAACGGATGAATCCTCCTTTGCTCATTTGATGATTTTGGACGGAAACGGCAAAATCGAATGCGACGGTACCGTGTTGGATTTGACCAAGGGCGACGGCGTGTTCGTTCCGGCGAATGCGGGTGCTTTCACAGTGAGCGGTACACTCACGGTGCTTGAAAGCCGCATCTGATTTTCAATGAAGTGTGAAAGGGAAA
>DNXM01000089.1:0-3786 GCA_003505905.1 Oscillospiraceae bacterium | reverse complement strand
ACATGGCAGTTCTCAGCGCACAAAACTTAACGATGTCGTTCGGTAAGCGTGTCCTGTTTCAGGGCGCATCCTTTGAGCTTGCCAACGGGGAACGGGTCGGCTTAATCGGCGCAAACGGAACGGGCAAAACAACCTTGTTTAAGCTTATCCTCCGTTCACTCGAACCGACCTCGGGTGAAATCCATCCGAGCAAGAACACCGTTGTCGGCTACATGGAACAGCACGCTTGTGCCGGCTCGGTGCGGACGATATATGACGAAATCATGACCGTTTTTTCGGATTTGATTGAAATGGAAAAGCGGTTGGAGCAACTGAATTTGCTCATTGACCGAGGCGGTGATATCAATCGTCTGATTGACGAACAGCTGCACCTTACCGAGGAATTTGAGCGCCGTGGCGGCTTGACCTGCCGCAGTCGTGCTCGTGCAACCCTCATGGGGCTTGGCTTCCCGAGTGAGATGCACGATTTGCGGTGTGACCGTTTGAGCGGCGGGCAACGCTCGAAGCTGAGCTTGGGCAAGCTGTTGCTGTCTGCGCCGGATTTAATTTTGCTCGATGAGCCGACCAACCACTTGGATATTGATTCGGTGGAATGGTTGGAAAGCTTTCTGCGTGAATACAAGGGTGCGGCGCTCATCATTTCGCACGACCGATATTTTCTTGACCGTGTTACGACCCGCACTATGGAGATTGAGCACAAAAAGCTGACGATTTACAAGGGCGGTTATTCGGAATTTGTCAAGCAAAAAGAACGAGATAAAATGATTGCCCAACGGCACTATGACAATACGATGGAAGAAGTTCATCGCATTGAAAAAATTATTGAACAGCAAAAGCAGTGGAATCGGGAGCGCAACATCCGCACCGCAGAGCACAAGCAAAAATCCATTGACCGCTTGACGGATGGCTTGGAAAAGCCCGAAGCGGACGAGAAAACATTGCGTTTCAAATTTGAAACAACCGTCGAAACCGGCAACGATGTGTTAATTTGCAGCGATTTGACCAAGGGCTTCGGCGGCAAACCGCTGTTCAGCGGCGTTAATATGCTCGTCAAAAAAGGCGAGCGAGCGTTTTTGCTCGGTCCGAACGGCTGCGGCAAAACAACTCTGCTGCGTGTGATTATCGGTCAGCATTTGCCGGACCGAGGCTTGCGCAAGCTCGGCGAAAATGTCCGAGTCGGTTATTTCGACCAAAGCTTAGAGGGCTTGCACAACGAAAAAACCGTGCTGGATGAAGTCTGGGATGCGTACCGACGCTTGAGCCAAACACAGGTGCGCAGTGCGTTGGCGGCGTTTTTGTTCCGCAACGATGAAGTCTATGCGACAATCGGCTCGCTCAGCGGCGGCGAAAAGGCGAGGGTGGCTCTGCTCAAGCTCATGCTCGGCGGATACAACCTGTTGCTGTTGGACGAACCGACCAACCACTTGGATATTACCTCACGGGAAGCACTGGAGCAGGCGTTGCTCGATTACAATGGTACGATGCTCATCGTGTCGCATGACCGTTATTTTATCAATAAACTTTCCACACGCATATTGCGTTTGAATGAGGACGGTGTTGAGCCGTTCGGCAACGATTATGACGAGTATCTGCTCCGAATGGAGCAACGAAAGCTCAATGCACCCAAGCAGGAAAAAGCACAGCCGAAGGTGAATACCTACAAATTGAACAAAGAGCGTGAGAGCGAACGGCGCAAGCTGAAAACGCTCTGTAAAAAAACCGAAGAGGAAATCGCCGAATGTGAGCGGAAAACCGAGCAGGCGAACGAGTCGCTGAAAGACCCGGCGGTTTCCGCCGACTACGAAAAAGTAATTGCCTTGACCGAGGAAATTTCACAGCTGAATCAGCGCATGGAACAGCTGATGGAAACTTGGGAGGACGCACAGCAACGATTAGAAAGCATTGAGGAGGCACTATCATGAAAGAGCACATTTACCGAGCAAAATTCATTGAACTTCCCGAGCCGTTAGAGAACGGTGTTGCCGTTTATCGAAAGGAATTTGAGGCGGAGGATGTCGTTTCGGCAGTTATGTCGGTATCCGCACTCGGCACATACAAGCCGTTTCTCAACGGCGAAGAGGTCGGCAAATGGGTGATGGCACCCGGCTGGACGAGTTATTCCAACCGCATTCAGTTTCAAAATTACGAGCTTAACTTGAAAAAAGGCAAAAATGTTTTGGAAATCTCGGTCGGCATCGGCTGGACGCAATTCGACAGCTTTCACTCAAACGGTGTGAGCACCCTGCCCGTCATTGCTTCCGTTGCTTTGACCAAAGCGGACGGCACGGTGGAATATTTAACGACCGATGAAACTTGGTTGGTTTCCGAAAGTCCGATTCGTTTCAGCACGATTTATGACGGCGAAATCTATGATGCAAACTTTGTTCCGAGCTTTGACAGGAATGCGGTCAACTCCAAGCTGGCTTCCAACTATCTTGTCCCGCAGGAGGGCGAGGATGTGACTACGCATGAGCGGATTGCGGCGCAAAAAATCATCACCACTCCCTTGGGCGAAACGGTTTTGGATTTCGGGCAGGAAGTGACCGGTTATGTGGAATTCAACATCTGCGGCAAGCAGGGCGCTTCCTGCTGCATTAAGCACGCCGAGGTGTTGGATGCCGCAGGCAATTTCTACACCGAAAATCTGCGTAGCGCCAAGCAGGAAATGCGTTTCATCTGTGACGGTAAACCCCATACGCACAAGGCTCTGCACACCTTTTTCGGGTTCCGTTTCATCCGCTTGGAGGATTGGCCCGAGGAAGTGAAGCTTGAAAACTTCACCGCCGTTGTTGTTCATTCCGATATGAAGCGCACGGGTTGGTTTGAATGCTCCGACCCGATGGTCAACCGCCTGTTCCAAAACACCGTTTGGGGTCAAAAGGGCAACTTCTTGGATGTCCCGACCGACTGTCCGCAGCGAGATGAACGCTTGGGCTGGACGGGGGATGCACAGGTCTTTTCCCGCACCGCCGCTTACATTTTCGATGTGGAGCGTTTCTTCAAAAAGTGGTTGGAGGATTTGAATTACGACCAGTTTGCCAACGGCATGGTGCCCAATGTCATCCCCAACACCTTCACTGACCGTGGGGGCGGCTCATCCGCTTGGTCGGATTGTGCCACCGTCATTCCGTGGCAGATGTATTTGGCATACGGTGACAAAGCACTTTTGCTTCGTCAGTTCCGCAGCATGAAAAAATGGGTTGATTACATCGAACAGCATTGCACCGATGACCTTTGGGTCAGCGAATGGCATTTCGGCGATTGGCTGACCTTGGATGGCTACAAGACCACCAACGATGTGGTTGCCTGTGCTTACGCTGTTTATTCCACTTGGCTTTTGGTCAACGCCGGCCATGTTCTCGGTTTGGATGTTTCGCATTATGAGGAACGCATTCCGAAGCTCAAAGCCGCCTTTTGCCGTACATACATGGAAAACGGTGTCATGAAGGTCGATTCGCAAACGGGCTGCGTGTTGACGCTTGCGTTTGAAATCTGCCCCGAAGAAGACCGACCCAAGGTTGCCGCCCAGCTTAACCGTTTGGTCTGCGAATGCGGTCACTTGGAAACGGGCTTTGTCGGCACGCCGTTCCTGAACCATGTTTTGTGCAAATACGGCTATTCCGAAACCGCCTATATGCTTTTGCTCCGCCGTGAATATCCCGGTTGGCTTTACCCGATTACGCAGGGCGCCACCACCATTTGGGAGCATTGGGACGGCTTGAAGCCGGACGGTACGATGTGGAGTGCGGAAATGAATTCGTTCAACCATTACGCCTACGGTGCCGT